>CAIZXK010000151.1 GCA_903936865.1 uncultured Bacteroidales bacterium
GCCTGGGAATGGAAAGAAAAACATGGTGGAATTATTTTGGAACAGTTAAAGAAACTGGGAGCCAGCTGCGACTGGAACCGCACCAAATTTACCATGGACGAAGATATGTACGAATCCGTTATACAGGTTTTTGTTGATTTGTTCAGCAAAGGACTTATTTATCGCGGAGTTCGTATGGTTAACTGGGATCCTAAGGCACTAACCGCCGTTTCCGACGAAGAAGTTATTTATAAAGAAGTAAATTCGAAACTATACTACTTAAAATATTTTATCGAAGGCAGTAATGATTTCATTACCATTGCCACTACCCGTCCCGAAACCATTTTGGGCGATACAGCCGTTTGTGTTCATCCCGAAGACGAACGTTATGCTTACCTGAAAGGTAAAAAGGTATTGGTTCCGCTAATCAATCGTGCTGTTCCTGTAATTTTCGATGAATACGTTGACAGAGAATTTGGTACAGGATGTTTGAAAATTACTCCGGCTCACGATATCAACGACTACAACCTGGGTAATAAGTATAAGTTGGAAACCATTGATATTTTCAACGATAACGGAACATTAAACGAAAAAGCTCAGCTTTATGTTGGCGAAGACCGTTTTGCAGTTCGTAAGAAAATAAGCAAAGAGCTCGAAGAAAAAGGACATCTGGCAAAGATTGAAGAATATGCCAATAAAGTAGGCTATTCCGAAAGAACTGATGAAGTTATAGAACCCAAACTTTCGATGCAATGGTTTATGCGCATGGGCGAAATGGCAAAACCTGCTCTGGATGTGGTGATGAATGACGATATTAAGTTTCATCCCGTTAAGTTTAAAAATACGTATCGCCATTGGATGGAAAACGTTAAGGATTGGTGTATTTCCCGTCAGTTGTGGTGGGGACAACGCATTCCTGCATGGTATCTACCAAACCGCGAAATCGTTGTTGCCATGAATGCCGAAGATGCATTGAAAACTGCTCAGTTAAAATTTCCTGAGTTAAACCTAACAGCTGCCGATTTAATTCAGGACGAAGATGTATTGGATACCTGGTTTTCATCATGGTTGTGGCCTATATCGGTTTTCGATGGCATTCGCAATCCTGACAATGAAGACATCAAATACTATTATCCAACCAAAGATTTAATTACCGCACCCGAAATTCTGTTTTTCTGGGTTGCCCGTATGATAATGGCTGGTTTGGAATACAAAAAAGAAATTCCTTTTAAAAATGTATATCTTACCGGAATTGTTCGCGATAAATTGGGCAGAAAGATGTCGAAATCTTTAGGCAATTCTCCCGATCCTATCATGCTGATGGAAAAATACGGAGCCGATGGTGTAAGAGTGGGCATGTTACTCACTTCACCTGCCGGTAACGATTTGCCTTTTGATGAAAGTTTGTGCGAACAGGGACGTAATTTCAATAATAAAATCTGGAATGCATTACGTCTGGTTACAGGTTGGGAAGTTGATGGAAATTTACCTCAACCCGATTATGCAAAAGTTGCCATCGAATGGTTTAATGCCAAGTTTAACGAAACTTTATTGCAGATAGAAGATCATTACGAAAAATATCGCTTAAGCGATGCGTTGATGACCGCTTACAAATTGGTTTGGGACGATTTCTGTTCCTGGTATCTGGAAATGATAAAGCCGGTTTATCAGCATCCGATTGATAAAGCTACTTTTGAAGCAACAATTGCAATCTTTGACAAACTGATGAAAGTTCTGCATCCGTTTATGCCATTCATTACAGAAGAAATCTGGCATTTACTGGACGAAAAAAACGAAGGTAAAAGCATTATGGTTTCCGAAATGCCTGAAGCAACAACGATAAATCAGGAAATACTGCAACAGTTTAATTTTGCATTGGAAATCATTATTGCCATCCGTACATTCCGCAAAGACAAGAACATACTAAACAAGGAAAGTATTTCGTTGTATATCCGCAAAAATAACAACGAAAGTGCTGATACAACATTCGATAGTCTTATTGCCAAGCTTTGCAATATTGACAAAATTGAGTATATAACCGAAAAGATGGAAAATGCACAGTCGTTTATTGTAAAAACTACTGAATGTAATATTCCGCTATTACAAAATATAGATGTAGAAGCTGAACTGGCAAAACTTCAGATTGAATTGGATTATGCCAATAAATTCCTGAATTCGGTTAAGCAAAAGCTCAGTAACGAACGTTTTGTAAACAGTGCACCGGCTCAGGTTGTTGATCTGGAAAAGAAAAAACAATCAGACGCCGAACAAAAAATAAAAGTGTTGGAAGAACAAATTAATAAATTACAAAAATAAAACCATGAAGCAATATCAAAAAATAAACAATGTATTGGGTTGGTTCACATTCCTGATTGCATCAGCAGTGTATCTGATGACAGCCGAACCAACAGCCAGTTGGTGGGATTGCGGTGAATATATAGCTACAGCATTCAAATTACAGGTTGGTCACCCACCGGGAGCACCAACTTTTCAATTATTTGGAAGAATTTTTACCCTATTTGCATTTGGTGATGTTACCAAAGTTGCTTTCATGATAAATGCAATGTCTGCAATTGTAAGTGCATTTACCATTTTATTTTTATTCTGGTCTATCACTTTATTAGGAAAAAAATTAGTGATGGCAAATGAAGGCGAATTAACAACAGCAAAAACAATTGCCATTTTCGGTAGCGGTTTTGTTGGAGCATTAGCTTATACATTTTCCGATTCATTTTGGTTTTCTGCAGTGGAAGGCGAAGTTTATGCAATGTCATCTTTCTTTACAGCTTTGGTATTTTGGGTAATTCTGAAATGGGAAAGTGTTGCTGAAGAAAAACATTCTTTCCGTTGGATTGTATTGATTTCTTTCCTTATAGGTATTTCTATCGGAGTCCACTTATTGAACTTGTTGGCTATTCCTGCCATTGTTTTTGTATATTATTTCAAAAATTTCAAAACCACACGCAACGGAAGTATTATTTCCTTTTTAATTGCATTTGTAATGCTGGCAGTTATCCTTTGGGGTATTATCCCATGGATTGTTGATTTTGCAGGTAAATTTGAATTGTTCTTTATCAATGGAATTGGCTTACCATTTAATTCAGGTACTATAATTTATTTTATAGTTTTATTGGCTGGAATTATATTTGGAATAAGATACACTGTTAAGAAAAAGAAAGTAGTTCTAAATACGATTTTAGTTGCACTGGTTTTTATCCTTGTTGGATATTCTTCTTTCTTCATTTTGGTTATACGTGCAAATGCAAATACACCTATCAACGAAAATAATCCGAGAGATGCTATTGGTTTGCTTTCTTATCTTAATCGCGAACAGTATGGAGAAAACCCATTGGTTTATGGTCAGTATTATAACGCTAAACCTACCGGAACAAAAGAAGGTTCTACCAAATATGTTAAAGGGAAAGATAAATATGTATCTATTGGAGCTAACTTAAGTTATACCTACGATTCAAGGGAATCAACTATTTTCCCCCGTATGTACAGCAGCGACGAAAGTCGTCAGCATCCAACCATGTACAAGGTTTGGGCAGGTATAAACGGGGATCGGATTCCAACTTTTGGCGAAAATATTAAGTTCTTCTTCCGTTACCAGTTAGGACACATGTATTTCCGTTATTTTATGTGGAACTTTGCAGGTCGACAAAATGATATTCAGGGGCATGGTTATGATGTAAATGGGAACAAGGAAATAACCAACGGTAACTGGATTAGTGGTATAAAAGGACTGGATGCCATGCGATTGGGTAATCAGGATAAATTATCAGATACATTAAAAAATAACAGAGCTCGTAATACATTCTACTTCCTTCCTTTACTATTGGGATTAATTGGGATGTTCTATCATTATAAAAAAGATGCAAAAGATATGTTTGTTGTATTCTTATTGTTTTTCTTTACCGGATTAGCAATTGCAATTTATCTGAATATGCCTCCTATGCAGCCGCGTGAGAGGGATTATGCCTTTGCAGGTTCATTTTATGCTTTTGCAATTTGGATAGGATTGGGAGTAATGGCAATTTTCGATTTCTTATCAAAAAGGAAAATTCCGGCAATGGCAAGTGTAATGGCCGCTATTTTACTTTGTCTGGTATTAGTACCGGGAATAATGGCAAAAGAAGGCTGGGACGATCATGATCGTTCAAACAAATATGCTGCCCGTGATTTTGCTATCAACCACCTGAATTCCTGTGCACCAAATTCAATTTTAATTACCAATGGAGATAATGACACTTTCCCATTGTGGTATGCTCAGGAAGTGGAAGGAGTGAGAACAGACGTTAGAGTTGTAAACTTTACATTAGCTTCGGGATCCTGGTATGTTGAACAACTTTTCAATAAAGTATATGAATCAGCACCTTTGCCTTTTACATTAGCCGTTGAAAAGTACAAACAAGGAACTAATGAATATATTCCTATTAAAGAAAGCAACTTAAATGAATTTATTGATCTTAAGCAGGTTATTGATTTTGTAAACAGCGAAAGCATGGATGCAAAAGTTATGGCTCAGGATGGTCAGTATATTAATTATGCACCAACAAATAAAGTAAGATTACTAATTGATTCAGCATATCTGATTAAAAAAGGAATCATTAAACCTGAAAATACTGCAAGACTTTTCCCTTCAATTGACTGGACTATTGGCAAAAGTAATCTGTTTAAAAATGAAATCATGCTACTTGATTTTCTGGCTACCAATAAATGGGAACGCCCGGTTTACTTTGTAAATCCATCTTCAGTTAGAAATATCGCCAATATTACCGATTATTGCCAGATGGAAGGAATTGTATACCGTTTATTACCGTATGCTTCAACTAACAGAGGTGATGGTTTTGCAGGTGTTTCCATTGATGCAAGCTATGACCTGATGATGAATAAAAGCAAATGGGGCAATTTGAATGATCCAAGAGTTAATGTAGATCCTGAAAGCATGAGGAGTGCTCAAGTAGCACGTAGTCAGTTTGCCAGATTGGCTCAAGCCTTAATTATCGAAAACAAAAAGGATTCGGCAGTAAAAGTATTGGATAAAGCCATTGAATTTTTCCCTAACAGCAAGATTCCTTTTGATATGTATATGATTTCGCATGCACAATTATTTTATAATGCTGGTGCTGTTGCAAAAGGAAATGACATGGTAAAAATCATACTTATGCATTATAAGAACGATCTGGAATACTATGATTCTTTGGAAGCCAAACACAGAAGAAGTGTTGCTCAGGATAGAGGACAAGCTATTTATGCAATTAAAAGTATAGCGCAGGTTTGTAATTCATTTCAACAAAATGAAATTGTAACGCAAGCGGAGGAAATTTTAAAACTTCATCCTGAAATGTAATATTGTTCAGAAAAAGCGAAAAGCCCGTTATGATTAACTCAAAACGGGCTTTTTTATTTATCAGGTCTTTGGAATAATCAAAGCTCTATAAAATACCTATAATCCTTCTTTCTTTTCATTTTCAATATATTCTTTCTGATATTTATATTCTTCCAAAACATAATCCTGTTGCTCATCTGTTAGCAAATCCATCATTTCTTTTACTCTTGCATTTAATTCATTAACAGATTCAACTATTTCCGGTTTATCGCTAATTTCTTTTTCATAGGTTCTGAAAAAATCAACCATTCGCATATACATACAAATACTTGCTACCATTTCTTCATCAAGTTCTTCTTCCATAATAATGATTTTAAAGGTTACTATTAAATTTTTACAAATTTATTAATTTTTACGATATTGAATGTCTATTAAATATTTTTCTTACTTGATTTTGAAAAATGAACTATTCTTTGCATTTAAAATCTAATGAAAATTGAATAGGTTAAAATACTTTAAATACTTAACCGCCAGATAAATTTTGCTAATAACGTAAAGTCTCCAAATTCAATGGTATTACCTTTCGTTTTAATACGTTGGTTTATTACAAAATAAAAATCGCTTCCCACCTTGGGTATCCAGTTAATACGATAATTAAGCAATATTTCTTCCGAAAGGTTATTCCATTGACCATAAATGCTATTATTGAGTTTTGGAGTAAAAGCATATTCAACTCTTGAACCAAATTCGTGTGTTATAAAATTTCCCTGAGGTAGTTGAATGTCATTACGTGTCCAATCGGCAGTAATATTAAAATGCTTGTTGGGATACCATTTTGCATCGATATAAGTTTTTGTGCGTTTGCCATTATAAAAATCACCCCAGTTTAAATAGGTTCCCAGATAAAATTTTCTTGATTCATACGTATCAAATTGCAGTTCATAATGATTGTACCAGTATTCTCCTTTTGGGATAATAATATTATCAAAAATATTAAAATCATAAGGCATATTATCGAAATCACGCTGAATATTAAATTCAAACCATTCGCCGCTTTTAGTTCTTATACCTAATGGACGGATTACATATTGTGCATTTTCAACTATTTTGGTATTATCAGACAAATAATAGATAACATCCATAGGCTTAAAGGATAATTGGCGAACCCATGGAATCCATTTTGGACGTGGTTTAAACTCCAATGTTGAATAATACATATTGTAATTACCACGTTGCCTGAAACCTATCTCCGGATTAAATCCATCCTGAGCAGTACTGGTAACAAAATAATAATTAATAAAATCATTTGGGTAACTGAGATAGGCCTGATAGGCAATATTCTTTTTACTATCCTCGCTTTTTGTTTGTGATTGAGCGATTTTGCCACCAAGCATCAGATATTTATTTTTAAAAACACTTGAAGTTATATAATTAAAATCGGCACCATACATGTAATTATAATGACCCTTTTCATTCTTGGCAGTTGAAATGATTCCAATATTCGATTTGTTGGAAATATCCTGTTTTACTCTGATAACAGTATAGTTAACAGAAGGAATGCTATCCTTTGAAGCGGTTTGCAGCGAAAGTATTCCAAAATTGGTACCTTTCTCTTTTCCTGCAAGTTTTACACCTCCGATTATTGGGATTTCGCTTCCCTGAAATATTCCTATCTGCCTGCTGTAGAATCCTTCAGTTCCACCTGCTATTGTGAATCCAAACAAATCCTTACTTTCGATAAAAAACTCCCTTTTCTCAGGCATATAAACCGAATATCGCGAAAGATTAACAGGAACTCTATCTGATTCAACCTGCGAAAAATCAGTATTTACCGTAAGGTTTAATTTGGTAGTTGGTGAAAAATGAATATTAATATCGCCACCAACCTTGAGTGTTTTATCTACATCATCAGAAGGTTGTTTCATAAAACCACTAGTTATAAATGGTTTTATTTCTGCAAGTTGCTTACTCTTAATATTATTAAGTCCAGCTAAAGTTCCTCCTTGAGAAATATTAAAAACACTGTAATCTCTTGACCAACCCTGCCAGGAGGCTTGCTCTTTTTTCCAGCGAATATTACGTTCGATATTTAACCCCCAAATGTGAGATTCGTGGTTTTTGAATTTCATCGTAGAAAAAGGAATTTCCAGTTCGGCAAACCAACCACTGTCTGTTCGAGTAACACTAACATCCCAAACTCCATTCCAATCTTCGTTCCATCCGTTGCCTTCGTCGGAAATAATGGCATCACCTCTTGCTCCGTTTGGGTTTACTACAAATAAATAAGCATTTCGGTTATCATTGAAAGTACTTATTACAATTTCGAAATTATCTGAAGTTCCCCATCTTCCATCTCTTGCCATGTCTTTTGCCAGAATTTTTTCAGGATGCGAATCAAAACCCCACAACCCAATGTATAATGTATTGTCATTATATAAGAAGGCTACTTCGGTTTTCTCCGAAACAGGCTTACCCTCTTCAGGTTCCCTTTGTTGGAAATTTGAAATACGGTGAGCTTTTTGCCATACTTCTTCATTTAAAATACCATCCCGTTTTATTTTTTGGCTAATAAAATCAGCATATAATGTATCTGGTTTGTTTTTTTGAGCAATGCTTATTGCTGGTAATAAAAATAGTAGAAAACAGAAAAATGAAGAAAAATGAAGAAAGTAAACATTTACTGATAAACGGTTGAATGAATTAGTTTTTAATAAGTTAAAAACTTTAAATTCTTCTTTTAAAAAAGTTATCATATTCATTAATATTTCAAAATAGCTTTTATAAATGCTCCCTGTTTTGTCTTAAATTCCTGTAATATGAAAGATAATACTAAATATTTATACTACTTCGCACTTCCATCTCATACCTTTGTACTTCCAAATTCCATTAAGTAGGCTTTGATAAAATCATCCAAATCTCCATCCATCACAGCCTGAACATTAGAAGTTTCTATTCCGGTACGTAAATCCTTTACCATTTTATATGGATGCATCACATAACTCCGGATTTGCGAACCCCATTCAATCCTTTTTTTACCACTTTCAATTACTTCAATCTTTTCGCGTTTTTTGCGAAGTTCTATTTCGTATAATTGAGATTTAAGCATTTGCAAAGCTTTTTCACGGTTTTGTCCCTGCGAACGGGTAGCCTGACATTCGATTATAATACCAGAAGGTTCATGTTTTAAGCGTACTGCAGTTTCTACTTTATTTACATTTTGTCCGCCTGGTCCACCCGAACGGAAAGTATCCCAGCTAATGTCTCCCGGATTTATATCTATTTCAATATTTTCATCAATTATAGGATAAGCATAAACCGAAGCAAAGGAAGTATGTCGTTTGTTGGCTGAATCAAATGGAGACAAGCGAACCAAGCGATGAACCCCGTTTTCTCCTTTAAGGTTTCCATAAGCAAAATCACCTTCAAATTCAAGGGTTGCCGATTTAAATCCTGCAATATCACCTTCCTGAATATCAATGGTTGTAATCTTATGATTGTTGCGTTCGCCCCAGCGAATATACATACGCATCAGCATTTCTGCCCAATCCTGACTTTCGGTTCCACCGGCTCCTGAATTTATGGTTACAATTGCTCCCAAGCGGTCTTCTTCTCCGCTTAACATGTTTTTAAACTCTAACTTCTCGACTAATTTTAAAGTAGTTGCATATTGAGATTCTATCTCTGCTTCTGTAGCTTCACCCATTTCAAAAAACTCAACAAACATTTTAAAATCATCAAAACTCTTGTAAGTTTCTTCATAAGCATCTGTCCATACTTTTTTGTCGCGTATGCTTTTTAAAACGATTTCCGCTTTTTTAGAATCATTCCAGAAATCAGGCTCCTGGGTAATTTTTACTTCTTCTGCTATTAATTCCAGTTTATTTTCAACGTCAAAGAAACCTCCTCAGGTCAACCACTCTCTTTTCCAAATCTTTAAGTACTTCCGCTATAATCATGATGCATGTATAATTAATTTGCAAACCTACGAATTTTTTTTAATGTACTTACATTATTGAATAAGCATAAACTTAAAAATAGAAGGATTATATTTCTATTGTATTGCCTTTCTTGCTTTTAAAATATATTTAGCGGTATCCAACGGACTAATACCCTTAAAGGATCTAATAATTCCCTGCTCATCGCTACATGCTTTGTAAGAATGAAATCTGGTGGAAATTTTGGCTTTACCACCTGAACGTGAACTTAGTTTTACTGGAAAATCAAGAGATGTAGCAACTGGAATTAAACCAGTTAAAATAAATTTGCCATTTTCTAAATGAGGACTATCAAAACTCCCTCTCATTTGTGTAATATCGCCTGTAATTATTCCCAGTAACTCTTCAGGAGCAGAGATGCGAAATGAATTAATAGGTTCTAAAAGCGTTGTTCCGGTATTTTGCAATCCATTCATTATTCCCATAGGAGTTGCAATTGCAAAATCTCCTGGTCTTGTATGCATTACATGATCTTCTCCCTCAATTAAAGTGATTTTAAGATCTGTAACTTCCCAGCCTTTTATTCCTTGTTGCAATGCTAATGGTATTGTTCGTAAAACTTCATTCTGATATTTTTGCTGAATGCTGTTAACACCAACATTGCTTTTATATTCAATTCCACTTCCTGTTTCAGCAGGCTCAATCAGAAACTTCATAATTGCCCAGCAAGGTTTTGGCATCCAATATCGAACAAAGCCTTCTCCAATTTTAGTTGGTGTTTCCTTATAAATTACCGTTGGATTTTGAAAACTTGCATTTATTCCAAATCTATCCTGAAAAATCCTTTCCAATACTTCAATTTGTATCCAACCCATTATTTTTACATTAAGCTCACGATCTTCCTTTAACCATTCAAATTCAAGAGCAGGATCTTCGGCTGAAAGTTCAAGCAAAGCTGCTGCTAAAGCCGGATAATCACTTTCCTTTTCTGCTTTTACCTGAACCGTGAGCAATGGATGATTAAGACTGATATGCTTGCGTATTTCATCAGTAATTTCGCCAAGAACATCGCCAACCTGAGCATCAGTTAATCCACAAATACCCGCAATATCTCCAGCATTAACGCTACCAACAACTTCAAACTTTCCCGACAAGGATTTTCTTAGCTGCATTACTTTTGAAACAGTTTGTCTGGTTGTATTTTTAACAACTTCACGGTTTGAAATGCTTCCATTGAAAACTTTAACGTTGGCTATTTTACCCATCGTTTTATCGAATTCTATACTGTAAACGAGTGCTGAAAGTGGTAAATCACAATTCCCATCAGGGGAAGGTAAATAGTTAACTATTGAATCAAGCAAAAACTCCATACCTAAACTGTTTTTTGCAGAACCAAATAAAATCGGTACAATCTTATTTGCAACAACCAAATTTTCAATAGATTGATTTAGCATTTCAAAGGAAATAAAATCAGCATTAAGATAATGTTCAAGCACAATTTCGTCATAATTGGCAATGACTTCAATTATCGATTCATCATAATTCGATTTATCAAAAAGCGGAGTAATCTGAACATTATTACTTCCCTCTTTTGACACTTCCTGCATTATAATTACATCATTGCACAATTCCTTTTTTATGTCTTTTATAAGAGATTCACAATCAGCACCTACCCTGTCACATTTATTAATAAAAATTAAACAAGGAATATGATTTACTTGCAACGCATTCCAAAGTGTTTCGGTATGAGCCTGAATTCCTTCCACTGCAGATATTACCAGCACAGCACCATCAATAATTCTCAGTATTCTTTCCACATCAGCAGAAAAATCAATATGACCCGGAGTATCTATCAAATTTATTTGCGATTGATTCCATGTAAAATATGTATGAGCAGAGCGTACAGAAATTCCCCTTTCTTTTTCCACATTCAGAAAATCAGTTTGTGATGTTCCGCTATCGACACTGCCAAGTTTTTTAGTTATACCTCCAAGATACAGAAAATTCTCAGTAATAGTTGTTTTGCCTGCATCGGCATGGGCTAAAATGGCAATATTGCGAATCTGGATAGTCATTTGAAAGTTTTTGGTAAAAATAAATCAAAAAAAATGAAATACTTAAGATATTAAGAAATTATAGGATTTTCTTTAAAATAATTCAACAAGATAGCGGTTTTAGCTTTTCCAACAACTTTTTGTAAATCTTCTTCACTTGATTTTTGAATTTTCTTAACTGATTTAAATTTTCTTAGTAATGTTTGTGCAGTAGTAAATCCAATGCCTTCAATTTCAGTTAAAACCGATTTAATTGTTCCTTTATCTCTTTTGCTGCGATGATGGGTAATCCCAAATCGATGTGCTTCGTCTCGCATTTGCTGAATAATTTTCAATGTTTCAGATTTTTTATCAAGATACATTGGGATGGAATCTTCGGGATAATAGATTTCTTCCAGTTTTTTTGCAATACCAATAATGCTGATTTTCCCTCTAAGTCCTAAACTTTCGAGACTTTTAAGTGCAGAACTTAATTGCCCTTTGCCACCATCAACCACAATAAGTTGTGGCAATGGTTGTTCCTCTTCCAGCAAACGATGGTAACGTCTGTAAATCACCTCTTCCATTGAAGCAAAATCGTTTGGTCCTTCCACTGTTTTAATATTATAATGACGATATTCCTTCTTATCGGGTTTTGCATTTTTAAAGACTACCATAGCCGATACAGGATAAGTTCCCTGAATATTTGAATTATCGAAACATTCAATATATTCAGGTAACTGATTTAATCTTAAATCTTTCATCATCTGATTAAGTACTCTTTTCGAATGCCTTTCGGGATCTACCAGGTCTTTTTGCTTTTGTTTATCTAATTTGTAGAATTTGGCATTGCGTTCCGATAAATCGAGCAATTGCTTTTTATCACCACGCTGAGGTACTGTTAATTCTATTTTTGGCCAATCGATATCCAATGGAAAAGGGATAATAATCTCCCGGGAATTGCTGCTGAATCTTTGTCGCAAATCTATAATGGCAATAATAAGTAATTCTTCGGGTGTTTCGTCGAGTTTCTTTTTCAGTTCAATTGTATGAGTTTGGACAATAGCACCATCAATAACTTTAAGAAAGTTAACAAAACCAGAGTTTTCATCAGTAACAATCGTAAAAACATCTACATTTTCAATATTCGGATTTACAATGGTTGATTTGCTTTTATAATTTCCCAAATGCTCTATTTTTTCCTTAATAATATGAGCTTTTTCAAATTCGAGCATATCAGCATAACTCATCATTTTTGATTTAAGCTGCTTTAGCACATTGGAAATATTACCTTTTATAATTTCCGTAATTTCTGTAATAGTTTGATTGTAATCATCTTCCTGCTGAAATCCTTCGCAGGGACCTTTGCAATTTTTGATATGATATTCGAGACAAACCTTATATTTCCCATTTTTTAAAGCCGTTTCAGAAAGATTGAGTTTGCAGTTTCTAATTTGATAAAGCTGGCGAATCAGCTCCAACAATGTATTCATCATCCTTACCGATGCATAAGGTCCAAAATATTGAGAACCATCTTTGAGTACATATCTTGTAGGGAAAATACGTGGAAAAGGCTCGTTCTTAATACAAATCCATGGATAGGTTTTATCATCCTTCAGCATTACATTGTAACGGGGCTGATATTTTTTTATCAGATTGTTTTCCAGAAGTAGAGCATCCAATTCTGTATCAACAATCATAAATTGAATATCGGAAATTTTCCGAACCAGAACTCCTATTTTACCATTTTCAAAATTTTCTTTATTAAAGTAAGAACTTACTCTTTTTTTAAGGTTTTTGGCTTTGCCAATATAAATAATTGTCCCTTTATCATCAAAATACTGATAAATACCCGGTTTTTCGGGTAAAGATTGAAGTATGGATTTTATTTTATCGTTGTATTTTGGTTGAGTAACCATTAAAGCGAATTTTAATCTTTCTCTTTTTTAGGAGATACTTTTTCTACAATTACTCCAAAATCCATTAAACCAACAACATCATAATAATCCATCAGATTATCAATTTGAAATTTATAGGTTCCTGCTTTATTAAACGACATATTTTCTTTAACCAATAATTTTAAATCCCATAAATCACCAGCACCTTCACCCAAAAATTTTCCTTCAGCATCTTTTACTTTAAAAGTATGAACCGTTGTACGTTCTTCACCTTCAGGAGAATAAATTGTTAAATTGGTTTTAAGATCATCATAAGGATATTGGGTTATGTGACGACAGGTAAAATGAACATTATATTCTGATTTAATGTCGTTTATAGGTATTTCAAAAATTAAGGGTTTAAGTCGGTTCCATGTGTAATTTGGAAATTCCTGACGTTGTTCAAAAATTTTTCCCTTACTGCAAGCAGCAAATATAAATATGCCAACAAATAAAATAAAACCATTTTTTTTCATATCTGAGTAATTAAAAAGTTAAACATTTTCTTTTTTAGGAAATGCCAAGGAAGCCAATACACTTACGACTAATATTGCTAAAACAACATATAAAGAGTGAGCTGTTGTAAAACCAATTTCTTTGAGCCAATCATGTATTAACATCTTTATGCCAATAAAAGTAAGCAATGCTGCTAATCCAACTTTTAAGTAATGGAATTTGTCCATTACATTGCTTAATAAGAAAAACAATGAACGCAAACCTATTATTGCAAATATATTAGAAAAAAATACAATATAAGGATCTTTGGTTATAGAGAAAATGGCAGGAACTGAATCAACAGCAAAAATAACATCTGTAAATTCTATTACTAATAATACGATAAATAAAGGTGTTATATAAGTTTTACCAGCTTTTCTAATAAAAAAATTCTGTTTTACATAACGAGGATAAACTGAAAAATATTTGGATGCAAACTTTACAACAGGATGTTTATGGGTTTCCATTTTATCTTCTTTATTTCGGGTAATAAACATTTTAACACCAGTGAAAATCAGCAATAACCCAAAAACGTATAAAATCCAGGCAAATTCCTGAATTAATGCAGCACTTAGGAAAATGAATATAAAACGCATGATAATGGCTCCGATAATTCCCCAGAACAATACTCTTTTATAGTATTTTTGTTGTACTCCAAATGCTAGGAAAATAAGAATCATAACAAAAACATTATCTACAGAAAGTGCATATTCAATAAGATAACCGGTAATATATTCCAACGATAAGTTATTTCGATATATCTGTATAGCAGTTTCAAAATCAAGACCTTCTATTTTAATTTGATGATCATGAATTTTTGTAATATATTTTAATCTTTCCATCGTATCAATTCCATGAATCCAATCACCATGAAGTTTTAATATAAAGTAAAAAATTATGGAAATTGTAACCCAAACGATAGTCCAGGAAATAGATTCCTTGAATGATATAATATGACTGTTTTTACCAACCACACCCAGATCAATATACATCATAAGGCCTATAAAGGCTAAAAAGATTGTAAAAAAGATGATTTCATTCCAATTCATAGCGTGTTTTTATTTTGCTGCAAAAATAATTATTTAAAATGTAATTTTAGTACGTTGATTTAAATAAACAAAAAAGTCATCAAAATAATTGATGACTTTTTATTATAATCTACAATAAAACATTAATTAACAACTACTTCTTTTCATTGCTTAATTTAAATTTAATTGGTAAATTAAACTGAACCCTGACAGCTTTCCCTTTTTGAGTTCCTGGTTTCCACTTTTTCGACATAAGTTTTACTACCCGAATAGCTTCATTATCCAATGAAGCATTAACACCTCGAATTGCTTTCACTCCAGTCACTGCTCCATCCTTTTCAACAATAAAACTAACGTAAACCGTTCCTTCAATTCCATTTTTTCTTTCATTTTCAGGATAATTTACGTTTTTAATAAGAAAATCGGTCATTGCTTTTTGTCCTCCAATGTATTCAGGCTGATTTTCAACAACCTCAAAAACTTCCTCTTTTGATTGAGGAATTGTAAGTAAAACTGGAGCAACCTTTAGAGAAACTGGTTTCAAATTCATAGCAAACGATTTCTCAATTTTAATTGAAGGAATAAGCCAAAGTATTCCTATCACCGGTAATACCAATGCATATTTAATTAAAGATGAATTGGTTGATTTTTGTTTTGACATCATAATCATGCGTTTTTTTATTAATGAATTAAAATTATTAATTGGTTTCCAATCGTTAATGCCCGTTGCAACTGAAAGCATAAGCGTTTGATAACCTTTTTTGTCGCATCCTTTACTGATTACGCCTTCGTCAGCTAAATATTCGTGTATTTCACGGAAAGAAGCTTTGTACAACCATATAAAAGGGTTGAACCAATGAAAGATACAAATTATTTCAACCAACAGAATATCCAACGTGTGAAATTGATTTACATGTACACTTTCGTGTAAAATTATTTTGTCAATATCATCACTGCTATTATTTTTGTTTATGAAAATTAAATTAAAAAAAGAAAAAGGGGGATGATCATCCGTATATATAATGGTTGAGTTTTCATTATAATTTTGGGAAATAATGTATAATCTGAGTATATGAAGTATCTGAATTAGTAATCTTACCAATAAGAAACCTGTAATTAAAAGGTAAGTATCTAAAATCACAGTAAGAAAACTGAAAATAGATGAATTTGATTGATTTATAACATCCTGATAAAAAGTAATTTCTGGTAAGAGTATCGTATTTATTGTATTTCCATTTGAAAATGAAACTATTTTCATTATAAGTGGAAATATAAGGCAAGATATTAAAATTGATACAAATAGAAATAGTCTGTTAAGTTTAAAATACATTTCATTTTTCAATGAAAAACGATAAGGTATAATCATTAAACTTAAATAAATGCTTGATTTTAAAATATATTCAAAGAATGTTTCCATTGTGTTTATTATTTTTGTTTAGAAATCTCCTCATCAAGTAAAATTCTAACTTCTTCTAATTCTTTCAGTGATAATTGTTTGTCAGTTGCAAAAAAAGAAACTAATTGCTGAAATGAATTACTGAAATAATTTTTGACAACATTTCCCATTAGCTCATTACGATAATCTTCTTTAGCAACTAAAGGAAAATATTCATGTGTTTTTCCATAAGCTTTATAGCCAACAAATTTTTTCTTCTCCAGAATTCTTACGATGGTTGAAACCGTATTATACGCTGGCTTCGGCTCTTCAATCTTATCAAGGATGTCTTTTACAAAACCTTGATTTATATCCCAGATTATCTGCATTATTTGTTCTTCAGCTTTTGTAAGTTCTTTCATTATTTTTTAACGTTTAAAATTCAATTACAAAGATACAACTAAAAACGTAGTTATAGAACTAATATTGTAGTTATTTTGTTAAAAATTCAATAATATTAAAAAATTGTATATAGTTTGCTGAATTTCAAGGACTATTAAAAAAAATATAAACCTTTGATTTGGAACTTTTTTTTAATTACTTCGTATATAGCTAATTATTAAATACGTTTATTTATAGAATGAATTTTACCGGTTTATTATTACTTCCATTGTCTGTTATCTATGGTTTTATAGTCTATTTCAGAAATAAACTATTTGATTTTGGTATTTTAAAATCTAAAAAATTTAATTTACCAATAATTTCAGTAGGTAATCTAAGCATGGGAGGAACGGGAAAAACACCTCAGATTGAATATTTAATCAGATTATTAATAAAAGATTTTAAAATTGCCACATTAAGTAGAGGTTACGGAAGAAAAAGTAAAGGCTTTATACTTGTTGACGATAAATCAAATTCAACAATAGCTGGCGATGAACCTATGCAATACCGAACTAAATTTCCTGAAATTACTGTTGCATTGGACGAAAAAAGAGTAAATGGTGTAAACAGGATTTTAAATGAAAAACCAGAAATTGAAGTTATTTTACTGGATGATGCATTTCAGCACCGTTATATTAAACCAGGTTTATCTATTTTATTAACTGATTTTTACAAACCATTTTCACATGATTATATATTCCCATCAGGTACATTAAGAGAAGCGAGAAATAATATGAAACGTGCAAATATTATTATTGTAACAAAAAGTCCTCGGATTTTATCTCCCATAACCCGCAAATCAATGGAAGAAGAAATGAAAATAAATCCAGTTCAAAAAGTGTATTACTCTTATATTGAATATGGTAAATTAATTCCTTTAAATTCGTATTCAGAAAAACTTGAATTAAGCAAAATTTCAACTATATTAATGATTTCTGGAATAGCTAATCCATATCCACTTCAAGAACAACTAAAAACCATGGCAGATAATGTTGAAAGCATTATTTTTAAAGATCATTACCAGTTTGAGCAAAATGATGCCATTAAAATTAAAGATACTTTTAATGCTATTTTCTCTAAAAATAAGATAATTGTAACTACTGAAAAAGATGCCATGCGAATAAAAGATACCGATTTATTGAAAAATTTTGTAGATTTGCCGATCTTTTATTTGCCAATAGAAGTAAGATTTCATAAAAATGATAAAGAAAAGTTTGATAAACAAATAATTGACTATGTTAGAAAAAATAAACCAAACCACTGAATTTATTCAAAAGCAAATTAATTTTGAACCTGAAATAGGAATTATATTAGGCACCGGATTAGGTAATCTTACCAGCGAAATTGATATTAAATTTAAAATACCATATTCGGAAATACCAAATTTCCCAGTTTCGACTGTTGAAGGACATAGCGGACAATTAATCTTTGGTATTCTGGGGAACAAAAAAGTTGTTGCCATGCAAGGTCGTTTTCATTACTATGAAGGCTATACAATGAAAGAGGTTACTTTCCCTATCCGTGTATTAAAAATGCTGGGAATTAAATTGTTGGTACTTTCAAATGCCAGCGGAGGAGTAAATCCTAATTTTAAAGTTGGTGATATGATGATTATAACCGATCATATAAATATGATGGGAGACAATCCTTTATTAGGCAAAAATGATGACAGACTTGGACCACGTTTTCCCGATATGCACATTCCCTATGATAAAACATTGATTGAGAAAGGAATTGAAATTTCAAAAAAGTTTAATGTTAATTATCAGTTAGGCGTTTATGTGGGTGTTACCGGACCAACATACGAAACACCGGCAGAATATAAGCTATTCAGGATAATTGGTGGTGATGCAGTTGGAATGTCAACAGTACCCGAAGTTATTGTAGCCCGACATTGCAATATTCCATGTTTTGCAGTTTCTGTAATTACTGATTTGGGCGTTGAAGGTATGATTATGGAAATTTCTCATCAGGAAGTTATAGCAGCAGCAAAAGCAGCAGAACCTAAAATGACTCAGGTAATTAAAGAGCTCATTACTACTGTTGTATTATAAAGAACGTTTCTTTTTAATAAAAAAGCCTGAAAATTTAAATTTTCAGGCTTTTTTATACCGATGAAATCCACTCTTTTGTCGAAAAGATTTGTTGTGTGCATTAAAAGTACTATTTTTGTTTAAATTTATTTAATACCATTTAAAAATGCAACACTATAAAAATTGGATAATGTATTGCCTTATATTTTTTATAAGCATTTCATTACAAGCACAAAAGATTTATAAGTACGAATCTGTACTTAATGACCCGCTTAAAGCAAGAATCTATACTTTAGACAATGGTCTGAAGGTTTATTTATCAGTTTATAAAAATGCTCCACGAATTCAGGCTTATGTGTCGGTTAAGGTTGGGAGTAAAAACGATCCAAAAGAAACAACTGGTCTTGCCCACTATTTTGAACACATGATGTTTAAAGGCACACCTGATTTTGGAACATCCGATTGGGCGAAAGAACAACCATTAATTGCTCAGATTGAGGCTCTATTTGAAAAATACAGAATTGAAAAAGACAACTCAAAACGTGCAGAAATCTATCATTTAATTGATAGTATTTCTTATGAGGCATCAAAAATTGCCATACCCAATGAATATGATAAATTAATGAAAGCTATTGGTTCTCAAGGAACCAATGCAGGTACTTCAAATGATTATACTGTATATATAGAAGATATCCCATCCAATCAACTTGAAAATTGGGCAATAATTCAGTCAAATCGTTTTAATCATCCGGTTTTGCGGTTATTCCACACAGAATTGGAAACAGTTTATGAAGAAAAAAATATGTCGCTTACAAACGATAGTCGCAAAGCCAATGAGGCAATGTTGGCTGGATTATATCCAAATCACCCTTATGGAACACAAACGACTTTAGGTGATGCAGAACATTTAAAAAACCCATCAATGAAAAATATCCGTGAGTTTTTCGCCAAATATTATGTTCCAAATAATATGGCTGTTGTTATGTCAGGTGATTTTGACCCAGATGAAACCATTAAAATAATTGATAAATATTTTGGCAGACTAAAACAAGGAAATCCACAACCATTGGTATTTAAAGCAGAAAAACCTATAACAGAACCCGTGGTTAAAGAAGTTATTGGTTTGGAGGCAGAAAATGTAAGATTGGCATGGCGTTTTGGAAATGTAAATTCACAGGATGCTTTATTAATTGATATGATTAGTAAAATGCTTTCAAATGGAAAAGCAGGAATTATTGATGTGAATCTTGAACAAAAACAAAAAACCATGTCTGCCGGTGCATATCCATACCAAATGGTTGATTATGGTTCATTGGTTTTATATGGAAATCCCAAAACCAACCAAACGTTAGATCAGGTTAAAGATTTATTGTTGCAGCAAATAGATAGCTTGAAAAATGGAAGATTTCCCAATTCACTTATTGAAGCTACAATCAACAATTTAAAATTAAGCGAATTAAAAAGATACGAATCCAATGCAAGTCGTGTAAGAGCAATGTCTTCTGCATTTTTAAATAATACTTCCTGGGCAAAATCTGTAGCTTACATCAATAATTTAAGTAAAGTTACAAAAAAAGAAATAATAGATTTTGCAAATAAAAATCTAAGAAATAATTATGTTCTTGTTTACAAACGACAAGGAAAACCAGAGGAAATTGCAAAAGTAAATAAACCTGCAATTACGCCTATTTTTATCAACAGAAAAGCTGAATCTGAATTTCTTAAAACGATAAAGAACAATCAGGTAAAAGAAATCAAACCTGTCTTTTTGGATTATTCAAAAGATTTAACTATCCGAAAATTGGGGAATACACGAATTTTATACAAAGAAAATACAGAAAACAATACATTCAACTTGTATTATTTTTTCAAAATGGGTAGCTATAACGATTTGATGATGGATATGGCAGTTTCATATTTAAGTTATTTAGGTACAAATAAATATTCACTTGAAGAAATCAACAGAGAATTTTACAATTTAGCTTGTAGTTTTAATGTGTCAAACGGAAACGATGAAACTTATGTTTCTATAAGTGGGTTGAGTGAAAATATGGAAAAAGCAGTTTCATTATTAGAGGAACTAT
This sequence comes from uncultured Bacteroidales bacterium, assembly GCA_903936865.1. Taxonomy (GTDB): domain Bacteria; phylum Bacteroidota; class Bacteroidia; order Bacteroidales; family JACABE01; genus JACABE01. The sequence goes on from CAIZXK010000151.1 coordinate 20,673, forward strand.
TGGCAAATGCAAAACCTGATCAAAATGCTTTAGACAATCTGATTTCTGATATTTTGAAATCCAGAAAAGATGCTAAAGCAAATCAGCAGAATAATTTCAAAGCTTTAGTTGATTATGCAACCTATGGCGAAAAATCTCCAGGAAAATACATGCTTAATGAAACTGAACTGAAATCTCTAAAAGCCGAACAATTGGTTCAAAAAATAAAAGGATTGCTAAACTATTCGCATGAAATATTATATTATGGAAATACAACACCAGAGAAACTGGAAGCATTGCTTACTAAATATCACAAAGTACCACCTCAGTTTATTCCATATTCATTAGCCGTAAAATTTATACCCTTGGAAACAAATGATAATAAGGTTTTCTTTTCAAATTATGATTCTAAACAATCTTACTTACAAACTAGTACAAGAGGTGGTTTATTTGATGAAAAAATGACTTCTGAAATAAGCTTATATAATGCATATTTTGGAGGAAGTATGAATTCTATTGTTTTTCAGGAATTAAGAGAAAAACGATCATTGGCTTATACTGCACGTTCAGCATACAATACACCTGGCGATCCGGATAAATACTATACAAATACAGGTTTTATTGCTACTCAAAATGACAAAGTGATTGATGCTTTTGATGCTTATAATGATTTGTTTAACAATATGCCATTAGCAGAAAATGCCTTTAATCTTTCGAAAGAATCCATTATCAGTAAAATAAATACTGAAAGAATTACAAAAATGGGTGTAATTTGGAATTATCTGAATGCTCAGAAATTTAATCAAACTTACGATATTAGGAAGGATATATATACTAAAACCTCTACTATGACAATAAATGATGTAAAATCATTTAATGAAAATTATATTAAAAATAAAAATAAAACATATGTAATTCTTGGAAAAGAAATTGATATGAAATTTAATGCCCTCGAAAAATATGGTTCAGTTAAGAAATTAACACAAGAAGATATTTTTGGATATTAAGTTTTTAATTTAAAATAAGAAACAGCCATTAATCAAAAACTAATGGCTGTTTCTTATTTAATGTAATCTATAAAACTGTAAATCAATCTTATGAATATTCAAAATATTATAGTAATCTATTTATTTGATTATTTCTATTGCTCAATAGCTCGTTAAACTTTGACAGAGTTTATTCCTGCAAAACAATAATTGATTGATTATTAATATATTATACAACAAAAAGCAACTTTGTCAAAGTTCTCAATACATGCGAATTATAAAATTTTAACGAAGTATTGTATTGCTTGAATAAAACAATAATAATAAAATTTTTATTTTTCAACATCAAAACAAGGGTAAAACGATACAGTGAGTTATTATAGGACTATTTATAATAGTCATTTATATATCTGTATTACTGCTTATTATTTGTTTAATGAATTTTATAGTGAGTTATAATAACTCACCAGTTTCTTTTACAAATTATACAAAAAATATTATAATACAGAATATCAATTGATAAATAGTTTGGCACACATTTTGTATATAAGAAATTGCTTATTCAAAATAAGTTAATAATTTTATATTTTATCTTTTATCTTCGAGGGGTTGGGGGCTGTCTATTTAGGCAGCCCTTTTTTTTATCCATTTTTATATTATTTTTGCATTCGATTTAAATTTAAAAATTATGATAACAAATAATTACAAGATATCTGGCAATATTGTAGATGTAGTAGCTAAGCGTATATTTAAGGGAATAATTACTGTAGAAAATCAAAAAATAATATCAATTGTAGAAAATCAAGATGTAGAAAATCAATATATTATACCTGGTTTAATTGATTCTCATGTTCACATAGAAAGTTCTATGATTATTCCATCCGAATTTGCACGATTGGCAGTTATTCATGGAACTGTTGCAACTGTTTCTGATCCACATGAAATTGGTAATGTATTAGGAATGAATGGTGTAAACTTTATGATAGAAAATGGCAGAAAAGTCCCCTTTAAATTCTTCTTCGGAGCACCATCCTGTGTACCGGCTACTCCGTTTGAAACTTCAGGAGCAAGTATTGATATTAATGATATTGAAAAATTACTGTCAAACCCTGAAGTTAAATATCTATCAGAAATGATGAACTTTCCAGGTGTACTTTTTGAAGACACAGACGTAATGAATAAATTAGCTATTGCAAGAAAATATAAAAAACCCATTGATGGACATGCACCAGGATTAAAGGGAGAAGATGCAAGAAAATATGTAAAAGCAGGCATAACTACTGATCATGAATGTTTTACTACAGACGAAGCTATTGATAAAATTAATGGTGGTATGAAGATTCAGATTAGGGAAGGAAGTGCTGCCAAAAACTTTTCTGCTTTAATCGACTTACTTTCAACACATCCAGATGAAGTAATGTTTTGTTCCGATGATAAACATCCTAACGATCTTATGGATGGACATATTAATAAGCTAATAATTAGATCACTAAAATTAGGCTATGATTTAATTAGTGTTCTAAGAGCTTGTACATATATTCCTGTAAAACATTACAATCTTGAAGTTGGTTTGTTGCAAAATGGAGACTTTGCTGATTTTATTGTAATTGATAATACAGAGGATTTTAATATTTTGGCAACATTTATTAACGGTGAAAAAGTTGCAGAAAATGGAAAGTCACTTATTAAATCTGTAACAGAATTATCACCAAACTCTTTTAATGCTGATAAGATTTCAACTAATGACATTGCAGTTCCATTTACAGGAAAAAAGATAAAAGTAATAAAAGCATTAGAAGGTCAATTAATTACCGAAAAAATCATCATTTTTCCAAAACATGATTCTCAAAATATTTTAAGTGATGTCGAAAATGATGTATTAAAAATAGTTGTAATGAATCGCTATCAGAAATCAAAACCAGCAGTTGCTTTTATCAAAGGATTTAATTTAAAGAAAGGGGCATTAGCTTCAACTGTAGCACACGACAGCCATAATATTATAGCTATAGGAACTAATGATGAAGATATGGTATCCGCAATTAATTTATTGATTGAATCTAAAGGTGGAATTTCCATTGCAAACAAATCAGAGAAATATCATCTGCCATTAACAGTTGCCGGCTTAATGTCAAATGAAGATGGATTTGAGGTTGCTCAGAAATATGATTTTATGGATAAAAAAGCAAAAGAATTGGGATCCGGTTTGCAAGCTCCATTTATGACCTTATCCTTTATGGCATTGCTTGTTATTCCAGAACTAAAACTAAGCGATAAAGGATTATTTGATGGAAATACTTTTAATTTTACAACATTAGAACAAATATAAATCTTCTACATATATAAATTATTTGCATTTGTTACTATTTTTATATCTTTGCAAAAAATGAAATATGTCGGAAATTGATATTGAACAATTAGAAATTGTTGCAGCAAGACTTAAATCCATAGCACATCCTATAAGAATTGCTATAATCAGTCTCTTACAGGAAAAAGGAAAACTTAGTGTAACAGATATTCACAATATACTTGAAATAGGACAAGCAGTAGCCTCACATCATTTGAATATTTTAAAAACAAATGGAATTCTTTCCTGTAAACGCGAGGGAAAACAAATGCATTATACCCTGAAATCAAACAACTTAAACAAAATATTGGAATGTATTAATAAATGTTCTACGGATTAATACAACTTATAAATTTGATTTGATTTCTAACAGAAACTCTTTAACTTTTTGCAAAGACTTTACAAGCTCATGATTATCCACGACTTCTGTTTTGTTTTCATTTAATTTATCTTTAGCTCCTTGTAAAGTAAAACCTCTTTCTTTAACTAAATGATAGATAATATGAAAATTATCTATATCTTGCTTGGTAAATAACCTATTACCTTTTTTGTTTTTAAAAGGTTTGATAATCTCAAATTCTTTTTCCCAGAATCTTATTAAAGATGTATTAACATTAAATAATTCAGCTACTTCGCCTATAGAATAATAAATTTTTTCTACCATTATCAATAATTATAACAAATTCAAAAACAAACAATTTAATTCTATAATATAATAATATTTCCTTTAAACATACTATATAATTACCAGTGAAACGCATCTTTATGAAACCAATTATCATGTAATCGTAATACCTGCTCAATAATATCCCTTACACATCCATCACCTCCTTTTGCATCTGAAATATAATCTGCAATAGATTTAATTTCAATTGCAGCATCTGAAGGACAAGTGGCAACTCCTACGTTATTCATTACTTCATAATCTGGAATATCATCACCCATATACAAAACCTGTGATTTATCCAAATTATTATCTACCAAGTATTTATTATATACATCTATTTTCTTTTCAACCCCAAGAAAAACGTCATTTATTCCTAAGCTATTCATTCTTTGAGACATGGAATCTGATTTTCCTCCAGAAATAATACAAATTCTATATCCTTTTTTAACAGCGTACTGCAAAGCATATCCATCCTTTACATTTGAAGTTCGTAACTGTTCTTTTTCATTAATTACCAATACCTTACCATCGGTAAGAACACCATCATAATCAAAAATAAAAGTGGTTACAGTACTTAGTTTTTCTTTATAATTCGACATATAATTTATAAGTTAGTATCATAAAAATGATTAATAATATTGTTGCTTAACAGTTTGTAAATTTTATAATAATTTGGCTTAGATTTTAAAAAATCAAGATGTTTTTTAATTATTTCAGTATCATTGCGTCGTGAAGGACCAGTTATGGCTTCTTCGGGTTTATGGGTTTGTAATTTTGCAGCGGTTCTTTCAATTAAAGGAAGGAGTAAATTAAAATCCAAGCTGTTTTCTTTAACTATTTCATTAGCTATTAAATACATGAAACTAGTATAATTAGATGCAAATACAGCTGAAATATGAAGTGTTTTCCTTTGATCAGAACTAATCAAATTTACATTCCCTGAAATCTTTTTTGCTAAATTTAAAAGTATGAATTCTACACTTTTCGAATTAGACTCTATGCAAATAGGGATATTCGAAAAATTAATTATTTCAAATTTTGAAAATGTTTGAATTGGATAAAAAACACCAACATTTTCAGAAATTGAACTTAGTATATTCATTTCTAATGTTCCAGATGTATGAACAACTATTTTATTTTTTAATCTTAATTTAAAGGAAATATCAGCCAAAGCAGTGTCTGTAACTGAAATTATATACAAATCAGCATTTTGATTTATCTCAGACAAATTATTAGTATAATCTGTTGTAAGTTTTTCTGCAAGTATTTTTGAAGAATAAATGGAACGACTTACTATCTGGATAATATTAACACCTATGCCATGTAATGCCATAGCAAGATTGGTGGCAAGATTACCAGCTCCTATAAAAACTACTGTTGATATACTTTCCAATTTATAATGTTAAAATACAAAATTAATCAATTTAATTTATCATCAATAAAAAACTCGTTATTATTTCTAACAACGAGTTTCCCAAGCAATTGAAATTATAATTATTTATTTATGATTTCTACTTTTAAACATAATTCTTTTAATTGATCATTACTAATCGCTGAAGGAGAATCACTCATAATATCCCTGCCTGAATTGTTTTTTGGAAATGCTATAAAATCGCGAATACTTTCCGAACCACCAAACAATGAACACAATCTGTCGAATCCAAAAGCAATACCTCCATGAGGTGGGGCTCCGAATTCAAAAGCATTCATTAAAAATCCAAACTGATTTTGAGCTTCTTCATCACTAAATCCCAATAATGAAAACATTCTCTTTTGTAAATCTTTATTAAAAATACGAATAGACCCACCTCCTACTTCTACTCCATTAATAACCAAATCATAAGCATTAGCTCTAACGGCAACTGGATTGTTATCAATCAAAGGAATATCTTCTGGTTTTGGAGAAGTAAATGGATGATGCTTTGCATAAAACCGTTTTGAATCTTCATCCCATTCCAATAAGGGAAAATCAACAACCCATAATGGAGCATAAATTTCAGGTTTGCGTAAACCTAAGCGATTACCCATTTCAAGTCTTAACTCGTTAAGTGCTTTTTGGGTTTTTTCTTCTTTACCTGCTAAAATCAATATTAAATCACCAGGCTGAGCTTTCATTCTTTCGGCCCAAATTTTTAAGTCTTCCGGGGAAAAGAATTTGTCAACAGATGATTTTATAGTTCCATCCACATTATATCTGGCATATATTAAGCCTGTTGCACCAATCTGAGGTTTTTTAACAAAATCAGTTAATTCATCCAACTGCTTACGGGTATATTCACTACAAGCCTTTGCATTAATTCCAATAACCAATTCAGCCTCATCAAATATTTTAAATCCTTTATTCTGAACCAAACCTGTTAAGTCTTCAAATTTCATATCAAAACGTATATCCGGTTTGTCTGAACCATAATATTTCATGGCATCAGCATAAGATATCCTTGGAAAAGCTTCCAATTCAATTCCTTTTATTTTTTGGAAAAGATGCTTGGATAAGCCTTCGAAAGTATTTAAAATATCTTCCTGAGTTACGAAAGACATTTCACAATCAATCTGTGTGAATTCGGGCTGACGATCAGCACGTAAATCTTCATCGCGAAAACATCTTACAATTTGGAAATAACGATCGTAACCGGCTACCATCAGCAATTGTTTGTATTGCTGAGGAGATTGTGGAAGTGCATAAAATTCTCCGGAATTCATACGAGAAGGTACAACGAAATCGCGAGCACCTTCGGGTGTAGAACGAATAAGATAAGGTGTTTCAACTTCAATGAATTTTAAATCATTCAGATAATTACGGGTTTCCATGGAAAGTTGATGTCTCAATTCCAGGTTTCTTCTGACTGGGTTTCTTCGTAAATCCAGATAACGATATTTCATTCGTAATTCATCACCACCATCTGTATTGTCTTCAATTGTAAAAGGGGGTAATTTAGCCTGATTAAGAATTTCAATATGATTAACAGTTATTTCTATTTCACCAGTCATCATTTTAAGGTTTTTATTACTCCTTTCGGAAACAATTCCTGTAATTGAAATAACAAATTCTCTTCCCAATTTGCGGGCTTGTTCGCAAAGTATTGAATTGGTTTCCATATTAAAAACCAATTGAGTTAAACCATAACGGTCGCGAAGATCAACAAAAGTCATTCCTCCTAAATCTCTTGAACGCTGCACCCAACCACTCAATGTAACTTCCTGATTTATATTTGATAAGTTTAATTCTCCGCAAGTATGTGTTCTAAGCATTTTAATTGTTTTTAAGAAAGTGCGAAATTACAAAAAAACACCGATTTATAAAATATGACTAAAAACAGTTTTTTAAAATTTAACAATCAATACATTTAATTATTTTTCGAAACAGTAATAATGAAAAACCGTTATATAATGCTGTAAATATGGATATTAAATTTTCATTTTCACAAATAAAATACAATTTTTCAAAGTCAATTATAATTGCTTTGGTTATAAAATGTGTTATTAATTAAAAAAATGAAATACTTTTAAACAATAGTAATCCAAGAAGATAACCATGCATTACATCTTATTTTATGAATAGAAATATATCAATAAGAAAAAAAATAAAAATCTATGATAAAAAAATATTATTTTTGGCATATTATTTGTTTAAAAATTTATTTATCTAACAAAAAAATATTAAAAATGAACAAGATTTTCAAATTATTTGCAATTGCAATTTTATTAGTACTAAATGCTTGTACTCCCACAAGAGAAGTAAAAAGAGTATCACCAGACCAACAATTCGATTTGAGTGGAAGATGGAATGACAGTGATGCTAAAATGACAGCAGAATCAATGATAACTCAAGTATTGAGCGAGGCATGGTTGCCCGAATATCAAAAAGAGAATGAAGGCAAACGTCCTATTTTAATTGTTGGAATAGTTTCAAATAAAACAAGTGAACACATTAGTGCCGAAACTTTTATAAAAGATTTGGAAAGAGCATTTCTAACAGATAGAAGAGTTAGATTAGTTCAGGCTGGAGATAAAAGAGAACAACTTCGTGGCGAAAGAGCTGATCAACAAGATTATGCTTCACCAGAAACTACAAAAAAATGGGGTAAGGAATTAGGAGCTGATTTTATTTTACAAGGGAGTATTAATTCTACAGTTGACTCCTTCAACAAAGATAAAGTTGTTAATTATAAAATCAATCTGGAACTTACTAATCTGGAAACCAACGAAATTGTATGGATTGGTGATAAAGAAATCAAGAAAGTTATTTCAAACTAATTGTTTTTGCAAAGGTATTTTTAATTAAAAATACCTTTGCTTTTATTTCATTCACTTCAATTTCATTAGCAAATGAATCGTAATTTTATTTTAGTACTTGCTATTTCAAGTCTATTATTTTCATCTTGTGCAACATATTATCAAAGGAACATTAAATTCCAGGCTCAGGTATCTGAAGGTGATTTTACAAAAGCAAAAGATTATCTGGAAAAAGATAAAAGCAAAAAAGGGAAAAACCGAATTTTATATCTTTTTAATAAAGGCTGGGTTGAATGGATGATGAATCAGAACAATGAAAGTAACATTTCTCTTGATGAAGCAGATAAAATGGCTGAAGATTATCAAAAAAATTATGGGATGGAAGCGTTGGCATTAATTTCTAATCCTGGTATAAAACCCTATAAAGCAGAGGATTTTGAAATTGTGATGATAAACTATTTTAAAGCACTTAACTATTTAAATATTGGAAAATATAAGGAAGCATTGGTTGAGGTAAGACGAATAAATGAGAAGTTAAATCAATTAAATGATAAATATCCAGACCATAAAAACAGATATCAAAATGATGCATTTGCTAACATCGTAATGGGTTTGATTTATGATGCAAATAAAGAATATAATGATGCTTTTATTGCCTATAGAAATGCAATTGATATATATGAAAATTCTTATTTAAAAAATTTCAATCTATCTATTCCTGAACAGTTAAAATACGATTTACTCCGGGCTGCATACAGAGTCGGGTTTAATGAGGAATTGAGATTTTACGAACAAAAATTTAACATGAAGTATCAAGCAAAACCAAACGATGGTGGAGAACTGGTGTTTTTTTGGCACAATGGTTTAGGTCCGATAAAGTCTGAATGGAGTATAAATTTTGCTAAAACATCGAATAAAGATGGATTTGTAACTTTTGCAAACGAACAATATGGGATGTCATTTCCAATATACATAGGTGACAAATCGGAAAATGAAAAAAGTGGATTCTCAAAATTAAGTTTTCTGCGAATTGCGTTTCCTAAATATATTGAACGGAAACCAATATATACAAATGCAGAATTAATTAGTAACGGGACAATTAACCAACTTCAGATTGCTCAGGACATTAATGGAATAGCTTTTAAAACACTAAATGACAGATTGCTTCGTGAAATGGGAACAGCCATTTTACGAATGGCCACAAAAAAGGCATTAGAAGCAGCAGCACGAAAAGAAAACGATGATTTAGGTTCGGCAATCAGCATTGTAAATGCACTCACAGAGAAAGCTGATACTCGAAATTGGCAAACGTTACCCTATCAAATTGCTTATACAAGAGTTTCACTTCCTGAAGGAGAAAATACAGTAGATTTTAAAATGACATCATCAACTGTAACTGCTAAAACCCAAACTTTAAAATTTAATATCAGTAAAGGGAAAACTACATTTTTCACTTTTTCAAGTTTAGATTCTTTTGCTCCGGCAGATAATTAGTTGATAACTCAATCTTTTCTTTAATAGTTTTGTTAAAAAATTAAAGCTTAGGTAAAAACATCATAAAAAATATGATATTTTTGTTATTTTTACTAACTTTGCAAAAATTTCTATATTCTAATTCAAAGAAAAGATGAGTAAAGGCAGGATTTTATTTGTTACCCAAGAGATTACGCCATATATGAAAGAAAGTCACATGGCAAATATTGGGCGATATCTCCCACAAGGAATTCAAGAAAAAGGCAAAGAAATCAGAACTTTTATGCCACGTTTTGGAAGCATAAATGAAAGACGCAATCAACTTCATGAGGTAATTCGTTTATCTGGAATGAATTTGATTATCAGCGATCATGACCATCCTCTTATCATTAAAGTAGCTTCAATACAATCAGCCCGTATGCAAATTTATTTTATTGATAATGAAGATTATTTTCAACGAAAAGCTGTTTTTACCGATAAAAATAATAAATTTTTTGAAGATAACGATGAAAGAGCTATTTTTTTCTCAAGAGGTGTAATTGAAACCGTTAAAAAATTGAGTTGGCAGCCAGAAATCATTCATTGTCATGGATGGATGACAAGCCTTGTTCCTTTGTATATAAAAAAAGCATTTAAGGACAATCCTTTATTTGCCGATACAAAAATTGTAATGTCAATTTATGATGACGATTTTAAAGAAACTTTACATAAGGATTTTGGATCAAAAATAAAATTACCAGGTATAACTTCAAAAGATGTTAAACAATATAAAACACCTACTTTCGTTAACGTAATGAAAGCTGCAATAGATTTTTCTGATGGAGTTATTGTTGGTAGCGAAATTATCAATGAAGATTTGGTTTCGTATGCCAAAAATTCCAACAAACCTTTTTTGGCATACCAAAATAAGGAAAAATATGTTAACGCTTATGCTGATTTCTACGATAAGGTAATGTTATCAGAAACTATTGCATAATAATTAATAATAAAAACTAATACAACCTTTACATTTGAAAACATTTCTTTTACATCCGACTCGTTTATTATTCCTATTGGGATTTTTGATTTTCTTATCCTCATGCGAAGAAGAACCTGATTTAATTGGTATGAATTTACAACCTAAAAGCGAGAAATTAGGATTAGCTATAGATACAACATTGTCAATAAATGCTTACTCGCAGATAGACGATTCATTAAGAACTGATAATTATCCATTATGCTTATTTGGAACGTATAATGATCCTATTTTCGGAACAACTTCAGCTAGTATATTAACACAGCTTAGATTGTCCAATAATAATGTTTCATTTGGTAGTAATCCTACACTCGATTCATTGGTTTTATTTCTTCCTTACTCAGGAAGCTATATGTATAATAATTCTTATGAAAAACAATATCCTTTAGTTTTAAAAATTTATGAGGTAAATCAAAAAATGTCACTAGATAGTTTATATTATTCAAATGATTTATTACCATATATAAATACTGAGTTAGCAAGTGTAACTTTTAAACCAAACCCCAAAGATAGTGTTGTTTACAATGGAGTTAAATTTCCACCAATGCTGGTTGTAAAATTCAGTAACGATATACTTGGGAAAAAGATATTAAATGCATTGGCTACCAACTTGTCTGATAATAATGCCTTTGCTGATTTCATGAAAGGATTGTATATTAAAGCAATGCCATTAAGTACAACTCAACATAACAAAGGATCTATCTTATATTTTAATTTATTGTCTTCGTCATTGGCAAATATGACCATATATTATAAAAATAACGAAAATGACAGCCTTAAATATACTTTTGTTATCAACGATAATTGCTCAAAATACACCTATTTTGATCATTATGGTTATGCAACTGCAACTGCAGATTTGAAAAATCAGCTTGGTATCGGAGGAACACCGGATACAAGCATTGGTAAGCAAAAACTCTTTTTACAGGCCATGGGAGGTGTAAAAGTTAAATTAAAATTCCCCACTTTAAGAGATTTAATTAAAAATCAGAAAATTATTGTCAATGAGGCTGTTTTGATTCTGAAAAATGCAGATATAAATGACTATAACACACCACCTTCATTATTAGCAATGTTGAAAAAATTATCGTCTGGAAAAACAGAATTATTACCCGATTTTATTGAAGAAGGCTCTTCATTTATTGATGCTACCTATAATTCAACATCTAGAGAATATAGAATCAGAATTACAAGATATTTCCAAAAAATGTTAAATACAACCGATGATGATTATGGTTTGTTAATGTTTGTTGACAGTAGAAGAACATCAGCAAACAGATTTGTTTTTTATGGAACAGACAATAGCTTAGTCAATAGAATGAGATTAGAATTAAGATACACAATTATCAAATAATAAAAACAAATAATATTTACCAAAAATAATAAAAACATGTGTGGAATAGTTGGTTACATTGGACCCAGAGAAGCTTACCCAATTTTGATAAAAGGCCTGCACCGATTGGAATACAGAGGTTACGACAGTGCTGGTATTGCAATATTAAACGATGAACTTCAGGTTTATAAAACCAAAGGAAAAGTTTCTGATTTAGAAAATTTTGTAAAAGGTAAAAATCTTCATGGTACAATAGGAATTGCACATACACGTTGGGCTACTCATGGTGAACCTAATGATGTTAATGCTCATCCTCATTATTCACAATCAGAAAATCTGGCATTGATTCACAATGGGATTATTGAAAATTATGCGATTTTAAAAGAAGAATTAATTAAAAACGGATATACTTTTTCAAGTAATACAGATACAGAAGTATTAATTCAGCTAATAGAATATATCAAGGTAACAAATGAGGTCAGTCTTCTTGATGCTGTTCAATTAGCATTAAATCAGGTTGTTGGTGCTTATGCAATTGTCATTATTTCTAAAGATGACCATAATACATTAATAGCTGCACGTAAAGGGAGTCCGTTGGTTGTAGGTATTGGTGAAGATGATTTCTTTCTGGCTTCTGATGCTACTCCAATTATCGAATATACAAAAAATGTAGTTTATCTTGATGATGAAGAAATTGCTATTTTAAGAAGAGGAGAAGAGATTCAGATAAGAACTATAAAAAATATTGAAAAAACGCCCATGATTCATAAATTGGAAATGAATTTGAGCGAACTGGAGAAAGAAGGTTACGAGCACTTTATGTTAAAAGAAATTTACGAGCAACCAAAAACCATTTTTGACAGTTGCCGTGGACGTATTCAAAAAGAAATAAGCCATATTTCATTAGCAGGTATTATCGATCATAAAGACAAATTTCTTAAAGCACGAAGAATAATCATTTTAGCTTGTGGTACTTCATGGCACTCAGGTTTGGTTGGCGAATATCTTTTCGAGGAATTAGCAAAAATTCCTGTAGAAGTTGAATATTCTTCAGAATTCAGATACCGTAAACCTCTCATTTTTCCAGATGACATTATAATTGCTATTTCACAATCTGGCGAAACTGCTGATACATTGGCTGCAATAGAATTAGCTAAATCTCAGGGAGCTTTCATTTATGGTATTTGCAATGTTGTGGGTTCTTCAATTGCACGTGCTGCTCATACAGGTTCATTTACCCATGCCGGACCAGAAATTGGAGTAGCTTCTACTAAAGCTTTTACAGCACAAGTAGCAGTTCTTACACTTATGGCATTAGCAATTGCACAGGAAAAAGGTACAGTAGACAATCAATTATTTAAAGAAATCGTTGATGAATTGGAATCTATTCCTGAAAAAGTTTCTGAAATTTTAAAACAAAATGAGAACATTAAGGAAATAGCAAAAATATTTACATATGCCCGTAATTTCCTATATTTAGGAAGAGGTTATAATTTCCCGGTAGCATTGGAAGGTGCATTGAAGTTAAAAGAAATTTCATACATTCATGCTGAAGGTTACCCTGCTGCAGAAATGAAACATGGCCCTATTGCACTAATTGATGCTGAAATGCCAGTTGTTGTTATTGCAACTAATCAGGGAACTTATGAAAAAGTAATCAGCAATATTCAGGAAGTAAAAGCAAGAAAAGGCAGAATCATATCTATAATTACACAAGGCGATGTTACTGTAAAGGGGCTTTCCGATTTTTACATTGAGATTCCGGAAGTTAAAGAAATGTTGGTTCCAATTTTAGCTACAGTTCCATTGCAATTATTAGCATATCATATTGCCATTAATAGGGGCTGTAATGTAGATCAACCAAGAAATCTGGCAAAATCAGTTACTGTGGAGTAGTTCGGGAAGGTACAATTCTGATCTTTAGATTTACGCCCAGCTTTTGGTGGTACAACTGATAATATTAATGGTGAAAGTGTATGTTCACCATTACTGTTTATTATATGGACA
>CAIZXK010000152.1 GCA_903936865.1 uncultured Bacteroidales bacterium
CAGATGTGGTCGTTCGCTTTCGGGTAGTTGAAACCAGTGCATCAACGTATCAATCCGTTGATTAAAAGGAATTTTATTTTCATATATTTTCCAGTAACTAGGTTGAATATTCTTAATTTTGGCTTCGGAACCCACCCAATAAAAGGAAGCTGATTTAACACCTTGCTTCTCAGCTGTTACCCATATAGGTTCCCCGTTATAGAATCTGCTATCCATTACCATTTTGCTATCACCAATTTTGTAAGTAAGTTTAAGATCAGGATCATAAAACTTATTCTGAACAATTCCGTGATTATCGGGATATAAACCGGTAGCCATACTGTAGTGATTTGGAAAAGTAACCGTTGGGAAACAAGGTTGTATTGATTTTGCCTTTACACCTTTATAAGCAATAGAGTCAAAATGAGGCAATTTGTATTTCTGTGGATAATCCCATCGAAATCCATCTAACGAAACTACAAGCAAATAGGGTTTATTGTTGTCAGTTGTTTGAGAAAACAGACTGAAACCAGCTATAAATAACAATAAACTAAGTATATGTTTTTTATACATAAATCGATTTTTAGTATATTAGCAAAAAAGGGAGACTGAAGTTTTGCAATCCCCGGTCTCCCTTTAAATGTTTTTTTGCTTATTGCTACATCAGAAAATTAATGTCATCTCCCGGATTTACTTCATAAGCCGGAACTCCATATTTGAAAATACGCATCGGACGGTTTCCATGCAATGTAATCTGATTTCCATCTACCAACAGATAGGTAGCTTCCCTTAAACCAACAACATAAATATCGCGATTTACCATCATAAATTCTTCGATACGTTGTTCGCGGGTTTCGCCACCATGACCTTCGGGATTTGCATCCAGGTAATGAGGATTTATCTGGAAAGGTATCAGTGCACTGCAGTTAAAGCTTTCGGGTTCTATAATTGGCATATCATTCGTAGTTTTAAGACTTGGGCAGGCTACATTACTTCCTGCACTCCAGCCCATATAGGTGGTTCCTTTTTCAACAGCTTCTTTTATTGCATTCATTAATTTGAGTTTATGCAACATATAAACCAAATGAAACGTATTGCCACCACCTACAGCAATTGCTTCAGCTTCATGTACTGCTTTTACAGGATTGCTTTCGTTGTGAATTCCATACACTTCAAATCCCAGTTCATTAAAAACATTGTTTACCTTTGCTGTATATTCATCGTAAGTAACTCCTACTCCGGCATAAGGAATAAATAAAACCCGTTTGATTTTATTTGTTTCCAGATAATCTTTAATTGCCTGACGTGGCCATCCTAAATAAGCTTCACCCGCATTTGTTGAGTTACTTATCAACATTAGTTTTTTTGTCATTGTCTTAATTTTAATATTATACAGAAAAATATTTTACTCAAAAAGGGTTCTATAAATTAGATTTTTTTAGACGAACAAGATTTTTAAAACCGCAGTTTACTAATGTAAATGAGGATTTTAAAAATTGAAGTTCAACGAAGAAAAAGCAATTTTTAGAAGTCCCGTCAATTACAAAAATAAAGAAAATATTAATACAAAATATAGTGGAATGAATATTTTTAAATTTACACAAGATACCTGCTAGTTTAATACATCAAAAAATGTATTGATTATGTGTTTAGTAAATACTAAACTGGAATATTCACAATTTTAATTTAGATCGAATATTTAACATGTAACAATATGCAAGTTGTATTGTGAAGTATATAGACAGTCATTAAATGGCTACAGTTGAATGATATATAGTGTTTTATCGAAAATCAGCTTATGTCATTTAGTAGATAAATTGAAAATAAATACCTATTCTTAATATCCTATAAGCGATAAGATCGCTAAATGGGAAGTAAATATTGAGGAAACGATTTAACAGTAAATAGAATAGCAAAGGAAAAGAATAATTATAATCTGCCGGATTTATAAAATATAGATTGCTGTAAACTTATATGTTTAGAGTAATTAATAAGATACTAATCCGGCAGATTTTTAAAGCAAAAAGAAATAAGATAATATATGATTTGGAGCCACACTCCGGCCTTTTTATTGTGAAATGCTAATGTGTGTAATTGTATTAATACCTGAAAAATATATTTATCATTAAAATTATTATATAACTTTCAAATCAAAATATATCAGAATGTGTTCCCGTGCGAATTAAAGTAATTAATTTTTCATGGATGTCTCTTTTAAATAACAATATCCAATCGGATGTTATATGGCAGTCAATTAAATTTTCCCTTACATTCTTTAAAGGATGTTCTTTGTATTTTTCGGGTAAAGGATTACCAGAAATCAGTAATTTCAGGACAATTTCCAATTTAGACAACTCATAATTCCTTTTGCAAATTAACTTAAAGTCTTTTTTAAATTGAGTGGTTTTAGTAATTTCAAACATAAATTACTTTTTCAAATCCTTCATCAAATCATCAACACTTTTATACCTTTTTAGTTTTTTTGTTTCAGCTTCATTTACTGCACTTAATGTTATTTCATTTGGATATTGTTTCTCCTCCACAATTTCAATAAAAGGCATTGTTTTTAACATAGCCAGAACAGCTTTTGCCTGTTGTGTATCTTCATTTAATTGTAAATAAACCATCATCGTATTTTTTACAAAAATACAACAAATTTTTTCTTCTCTTTCAAATAAGTAGAAAAATATTTTCATTAATAAACACAAAACGAAGTACCCGATAGTTGGTTTGCTATAAATACATTAGAAGAGATTTGACTTCAAGTCACACTTCAGCTATTTTTATTGTAGTATGCTGATGTTAATGTGACAATTTTGTTTGGTATTAATTAGCTGATAATTTATTGTTGAGAAAGTTAAATTTACAATAAACCACATAAAACACCCGTTAAATTAAGGAAATGTGTATTCAGGCATAGCCTGGAATATTATCTGATTAAATACTTCTTTTATGAAAAAAACATTCATTTTTATATTATTCATTTATACTGCAATATCCTTTGCAACAGGACAAAATACATTTATTGACAGACTTTCAAAGGCAAGTATTGAACTCACTAATCAAAATGTAGGCTATGATTCCGGTTATTTCATAATTCCATATCCAAATGGTGATGTGCCGGCAGATAAAGGAGTTTGTACAGATGTTGTAATAAGAGCATACCGGAAAACTGGCATTGATTTGCAAAAGGAAGTTCATGAAGATATGAAAAATAATTTCGATTTATATCCCAAAAACTGGGGATTAAGTCGCCCCGATAAAAACATCGACCACAGAAGAGTTCCGAATTTGATGGTGTTTTTTGCAAGGTATGGGAAAGTAAAAGCAATAACTACCAAACCAGAAGATTATGTTAGCGGCGATATTGTTTGCTGGAATCTGGGTGGAGGAACCACACATATTGGAATTGTAGTTAACCTAAAATCGAAAGATGGAAACCGAAATATGATAGTGCATAATATTGGTGGCGGACAAGTACTGGAAGATTGTTTGTTTGATTATAAAATCATTGGACATTACAGTTATGAAAAATAATAGGTGGAAGCTTTTTTATAATAAACCTATTAAATAGTTGCTATTTAATGGTAAGTATCTTATTTTTGTAAATCAAATAAAATACAATTCTCTTTAAATGCCAGACAAAAAGAAAATACATCCTGTTGAAAAAACAAACTTACATCCACGAAACAAACATCGTGAACGATATGATTTCGAGCTGCTTATTGAGAGTTGCCCTGAATTGGCTCCATTTGTCAGATTAAATGATTATGAAGATGAATCCATTGATTTTTTTTATCCGGAAGC
>CAIZXK010000153.1 GCA_903936865.1 uncultured Bacteroidales bacterium
GATACGGTATTGTAAATAGCTAATAATAAAACACTAATAAAAATCCTTGCGGATTTTAGGGAATAGAATAATCATGGTGGAAAATAGGTTTAAAAGGTGAGGAAGAAATTTTGAAAACAAAATGTAAAAACCGGGTGTTTTAAAAGAATTATTTTTCAATTTAACACCCGGTCTTTTATGTAAGTAAATTTTTTTTCTGTTTACCTATTCATTCCGTATAAAAGTAAAACCAACTTACGTTATTAGGGCGTAATAGCCACCGAACCGTTCGTCAGGTTTTCATCTATGGTAACCAAATCGGAAAGATCAACCACACCATCACCATTCAGGTCATACACAATATATCCTATACTTCCGTTTGTAAGGTCAGTATCCATTTCAACCAAATCAGACAAATCCACAACTCCGTCCTGGTTAACATCGCCAACTAAAATGACATAGCTACCGATAGCAACTTCTTTCAAATTATCACCATAAGCAGTTGAAATGGAATTGCTAAAGTTGTATGTTATTGTATCACCCAAAAACGAAATAGGAGTGGAGCTCCATGTTTCAAGGTGATTACGGTGTTTTACAACAATATAATAATTGGAAATGTTATTGCAATTTATTTTTGAATTCAGAATTCCATTGGTTGATAAGTTTTCAAAAATTGTCTCAACCAGGTTGTAAGGAGAATTATTTTCTCTTAATTCAATAGTTATTTTATCAGCAATAGTATTTCCCCATACCGGATTTCCATATTCATCAAGAGCTTCTGTCATTTGATTATTATTGGTGTATAATCCTTCCAGAAATACTTTTATTTGAATATTTTTCTCTTTCACAGCTACAAAAACAGTATCAATAGCAGAGCAATTATTATTATCTGTAACCTGTACAATATAATCTGAAGAAATAACTGGAATAAATGGATTATTTTGACTTATATTATTATTCCATTGATAGCTGACACCACCTGTTGCACTTAATATTACGGTATCTCCTTTACATACAGTAATATCATTACCTGCATTTGCAGTTGGCAGAGGATTGACTATTATATAAAAAGCAGCAGGTTCACCAGCTCCACAGTTATTATTGCCTTTAACAGTAATATCACCTGTAACCGAAGTGTTTGAGTAATTAACCAATATTGAATTTGAATCACTTGTACCCGTTGCTCCAGTGGGTAAAGTCCATATATAACTAGATGCATTATTAATGGGTGGAACAGAATAAATTACATTTTGCTGACCTTGGCATATGGAAGTCAACCCACTGATATTTCCTGCCGAAGCAGGTTTTGGGTTTACTGTAATTGAAAGTGATGTGGCGGTTCCTAATCCGCAGCTAACATTACTGCCTTTTACAGTAATATTTCCTGAAACAGCATTAATTCCATAATTAACTGTAATTGAATTGGTGTTGCTAGTTCCAGTTACTCCTGTTGGCAATGTCCAGATGTAAGTTGTTGCATTGGTTATAGCAGGAACTGTGTAAGTTATATTATTCTGACCAACACAAACACTTGTTAAACCACTTATATTTTGTGGATTATCAACACTCAGGTTTGTAATTAACGAATTTGTAAAATAGGTAGCAGTAGGATTATCAACTAAAACATTTCCTAAAGCATCTGCAAATTCACAATCTCCACTATTATTTGAAATATTATTAAACGAAATTGTTGGTGATCCGGATAATAGTGTAAAGTTCAAGTCTACTAATTTTGTACCATTAGCAACACTAATTGCGCTAACATCAGTCCAAACGATATTTATTCTTTTTAAAGTCGGGCTAACTGAAACAGAAAAAATTAATATTCCACCAGGAAACAATGTACTTGGATTTGAGTAACTGTTATAATTTAATTTGGTAGGATCATAATCGAGCCGTAAGGTAATAGCAGCAACCTGGCTGAAATTATTGAATGTAATTGGGATATTAAAGCTTGAATTTTTGCATGCACTAACTGATCCTGCAATAGTTAATGGAGCATTTACTGTGGTTGCCTTATTTTCAAATACGATATTATTATTACTCTGGCTTTTTACTAATCCAAAGGAAAAAATTGTAATGCAAAATATAATTATTTTATTCATAGTATTTTCATATTAATTTTATTGAAAAATATTATTTACTTTTATTCATTACAAAAGTAATAGATTTTATAAAAACAATTGAAATTCTTTTTTGTAAATTAATATTTTTATAATTTTCATGAATTTTATGCTTATTAATACATAAATACAGGAATTCCATATAATTATTCTTCAAATTGATTATTAATAAATTGAGTTCTTAATATAAAATGCATTTTATGCTATAAAAAATCAGTATTTTTACAGTCTGTTTCAGATTTTACAATATTGGCTTAAAATGTAATTAAATAGTAACGAAAGTCAATTTCAAAATGAGTAAAGATATTAAAAACAGCATATTACTTTATGAATAAAAACAAGTTATTAGTTATAACTGGTGCAACAGCAACTGGTAAAACCCGTTTAGCTGCATTGGTTGCCGACAGGTTGGATGGAGAAATAATTAGTGCCGATTCCCGTCAGGTATATAAAGGAATGGATATTGGAACAGGAAAAGATTATGAAGATTATCAGGTTAATGGAAAGCAAATACCATTTCATTTGGTTGATATAGTTGAAGCAGGATATGAGTATAATGTATATGAATTTCAGAAGGATTTTATAAAAACTTATCTAGAAATTAATGAAGAGGGCCGACTTCCAATTCTATGTGGTGGTACAGGAATGTATATTGAATCTGTTCTTGCAGGTTATCGGCTTGCTGAAACTCCCGTTAATGAAGAATTTCGTTTCTTTTTAAAAGATAAATCAACGGATGAAATATCAGAAATGCTCAAGAAAGTAAAACCCTTGCACAATACCACTGATTTAATTGAAAGGGAACGAATTATCCGTGCGTTGGAAATTTATAATTATGAACAAACGAAACAAAATTACTTAGATTTCACCGAAATTAACTTTACAATATTTGCTATTCATTTTGAGAGAGAAGTTATTAGAAACAGAATTACCGAACGTTTGCAAAAGCGACTGGAAAATGGAATGATTGATGAGATTGCTAATTTATTAAAGAGTGGATTAACACCCGAGCAATTAAAATTTTATGGCTTGGAATATCGTTTTATTACGATGTATCTGAATAATGAAATTACTTATTATGAAATGTTTAGATTGCTAAATATTGCAATTCATCAGTTTGCAAAACGACAAATGACCTGGTTCAGACGTATGGAAAAGAAAGGATTTGAAATCAATTGGATTGATGGAAATTTATCTGACTCAGATAAACTTCAATATGTTATTACACATTTCAAAGCAGAATAATTTTAAATCATTTCCGGTCTTCTTTTTTTTGTTCTTTCAACAGATTGTTCATGTTTCCATTGATTTATTACTTTCTCGTTTCCGCTCAAAAGTATTTCCGGAACTTTTAAACCTTTATAATCAGAGGGTCGTGTGTAAGTTGGTGGTGAAACCAAATCGTCCTGAAAAGAATCGGATAGGGCAGAGGTTTCGTCGTTTAGCACACCGGGAATCAATCTTATAACAGAATCTGCAATTACAGCTGCAGCTAATTCGCCACCAGAAAGTACATAATTACCAATTGATATTTCCTCAGTTATATAATGTTCTCTTATTCTTTCATCTATACCTTTATAGTGACCACATAAAATGATAATATTTTTTAATAATGATAAATTATTGGCTTTTTTCTGATTGAGTAATTCACCGTCAGGACTGGTATATATTATTGAATCATAGTTTCTCTCGGCTTTAAGCTTTTCAATGCAGTTTGCAACCGGTTCAATCATCATTACCATACCTGCACCACCACCAAAAGGAGCATCATCTACATTTTTGTGTTTATTGGTTGAATAATCACGCAACTGATGAAGATGAATTTCAACAACTCCCTTTTGTTGTGATCTTTTCACAATAGAATGATTAAAAGGACCCTCAAACATTTCAGGGAAAATAGTGATGATGTCTATACGCATTGTATTCGAAATTTGTAATTATAATAAAGTTTGTAAAGTTATTAAACATCATAACTCTCATTCTTTCTGCAAAATTACATTTTTTACCAAATTTTTACAAAGATTAATTAGGAAATCAAAACTTTATAAATATATTTGTATGTTGTAAATTAAATATTTAATTGTAATGATTACTTTTATATTATCTGTTGTTGCACTTATAGTTGGATATGCTTTATATGGTAAGTTTGTTGAAAAAATATTCGGTGTGGATAAAAATCGTCCAACTCCAGTAACTTTCTTAGAAGATGGTGTTGACTTTGTTCCAATGCCCTGGTGGAGGATTTTTTTAATTCAGTTTTTGAATATTGCTGGTTTAGGACCTATTTTTGGGGCAATTGCAGGTGCAATGTGGGGACCGGTTGCTTTTTTATGGATTGTTTTTGGGTGTATCTTTGGTGGTGCTGTACATGATTATTTATCCGGAATGTTGTCAGTTAGGATGAGTGGCATAAGTTCACCTGAAATTATTGGGAAATATCTAGGAAAAGGATTTAAAATTTTTATCAGAGGTTTTACAATAGCACTTATGGTTTTGGTAGGTGCCGTTTTTATTATGGGACCCGCTCAGATTCTGGCAAATCTGACGAAGGGGTTTTTTAATCTTACATTTTGGTCTATCGTTATTTTTATTTATTATATTTTAGCAACTCTTTTACCAATTGATAAAATTATCGGAAGAATTTATCCCATTTTTGGTATAGCATTATTGTTTATGGCTCTTGGCATTAGTTTTGCTCTTATTCTGCAAGGTTATAAAATTCCCGAATTGATTCCTGCAACTTTTTATAATATGAATAAGAATGCATCTCATTTTCCCATTTTTCCAATGCTATTTGTAACAATAGCTTGTGGAGCTATATCCGGATTTCACTCAACTCAATCTCCGATGATGGCTCGTTGCATTGCAAATGAGAAGTATGGCAGAAGAGTGTTTTACGGAGCTATGGTAGCTGAAGGAATAGTAGCATTAATCTGGGCAGCAGCTGCTATGAGCTTTTTTGGTGGAGTTGAGCAGTTGAATAATGAAATGATTTCGAATAAAGGAAATGCAGCATTAGTAGTTAATCTTATTTCAAATACACTTTTAGGTAAAATAGGAGCTGTATTTGCTATATTGGGAGTTGTTGCAGCTCCAATAACTACTGGAGATACTGCCTTTAGAAGTGCAAGATTAATCTTGGCCGATTTTATGAAAATTCCCCAAAAAAGAATGAGAAACAGGATATTAATTTCTTTACCTTTATTTTTTGTGGGATTTTTGCTCACACAAATTAATTTTGGAATTATCTGGCGATATATGGCGTGGTCAAATCAGGTTTTGGCAGCAATAATGCTATGGACTTTATTTATTTATATGTTTAAGGCAAAAAAGTTTTATTGGATTGTTTTAATTCCGGCTATTTTTATGACAGGAGTGGTAACTACTTATATTTTAATTGCTCCCGAAGGATTTCAATTACAAAATAATCTTTCTTATACACTTGGAGGAATTATAACTGTATTGATTACAATGTTTTTTATTTTTAAAGTCAGAAGAGATAGAAATCTTCATTTATTATAAATTGCTTTTATTTACAAAATGTTTTTACAAGAATGTTATCAACTGCTTGAAATTCCGATGTATGCTACGGAAAAGCAAATAAAAAAAGCTTATAGAACTAAAGCAAAGCAATTACATCCGGATGCAAATCCAAATGAGGGTGCAAAATTACAATTTCAGCAATTGAATGAAGCTTATCTATTTATTCTGAAAAATTTAAATAAAATTCCAAAAGATGATTTTGTAACAAAAAATGAAGATTATAAAAAGTATGGTACTAGTGTACGAAATAAATCTTATTCAAAAAAGAATAATGGAGAAAATAATAAATATCACATTTATAAAGAAAAAGATGAACCTTTAAATCGTTCGCCTTATGATAAATACATCTTTTGGTTTTTTTTAGTACTCGGAATTAATATGTTGGTTTATGCTATTATTGATGTATATAAAACTCAAGGAAATGATAAGGTTAATTATAATGGTTTGTTTGCAGCAATTCCATTTTTAGTTATATTGATAATAGGTTGGAGATTAATGAAGAAATGGTAATTTTTTCAATCAATAAATTTATAGATTATTCATTTTAAATAAAGAACAAAGCTACACCAATAACACTTATTATAGCTCCAATCACTTCTTTAAGACTTACTTTTTGTTTCATTATAAAAAAAGCAGGAGGTATAATTAATACAGGCACAATTGCCATAATGGTAGAAGCAATTCCCGCATTTGTATGCTGAACAGCATATAACGAAAAGGAAACTCCCAGAAATGGTCCAAAAACCGAACCAATACCTATTCTTTTCATTGCATTTGTATTTTTTATAGCACTACCTACATTATTCCACTTTTTCCATAAGGTAATTACAATAGCAAAGCCAATAATTCCTGTAATTACTCTAATTTGAGTTGCTGCAAA
>CAIZXK010000154.1 GCA_903936865.1 uncultured Bacteroidales bacterium
CCAAACTAGCATCACATAGATTTCTATATCTTTAAAGTACAATAATAATTATTAAATTTTTAATGTCTATGATTGAAAATAATTTAGATTTTTACAATGCTTTCAAAGTATCGAGTGGTTTCAATATACCAGAACATCATTTTGTTTATTTAGACACAATTTCGATATCAGAAATCAAAAATACATTAAAGTATTATGATAGCTATTATTCAAATACAGATAATATTATAAACAAGGGGGATATATTAAGTTCTAATGACAAATTAAAAATATTTTGGAAGATTACTGAAGATAATAACATCATAATTTATAAAGATTTAATCAGACAACTTTCTCTTTATTATGCAGATACGACAACTGTTATTACAGAAGAAACCGAAAATAACATAACTGAATTGGTGAAAGCTTTTTCATTAGCTGATTTTATAATAGAAAAAGTTTTTTATAAAATTGAAGGGAACTGGCTTTTAAAACAACGTAATGAATATAAGCAAGGAATAGTAGAATTATTCCTGTATTGGTTTGCTAGTGGGTTACTTAAATATGATAATGATGGATTGAATTGTTTGAAATTTTTTATTGATAATTATGCAAAAGATATACATTTAGATGATTTAAATAAGTTTGAAGATGTTGAAATTATGTCAGCATTTATCCAATCATTTTTTAATTTTAGGAATGATACAAAATATTTTTATAATTTATTAAACTTAAAAAGCAAATGACAGAAAAGATTATTTATGAGGCTTACCTTGCAAAGGATGGTGAACAATACTTTTTATATCTGGATGAATTTGATTTTTCCACTTTATTTGATTCTATCGGAAAAGATAAAATTAAAAATATCAGACTTGTATATAATGTTATTGTGGAAGGTGTTACGGGAAGATGTCTTCAAGACAAAACAGTATATGATGGTACAGGCGTTATACCAGATATTTTCGATATTATGAAAATAGCTGAAGGAAATGATTTGATTGAAAAAATTATTATTAACAATGAAATAGAAGTTTCCCAGATATGGTGGGAAGATGCTTACTTAAAAGCAGATTGGTCTACCATAATTAGATGTATTAATGGACAAAAGAATGATGCTTTTCCATCACGAAATAAAATATTAAGCATGTTGTTTAACTCTCAAAATATAGATTTTAATTTGTTTAATAATGATACAGTAACATCAAAACAGATGAATTTGGATGAATTTAAGAATAACATAAGAGATGCTTATGAAATGAAGGTTTTAAAGATTTGGCAATAGTATTGTTAAAAATAGAATAATTAATAGCAGGGCTTAATATATAGTAATATATGGCAATTTGTGCACTTAACAATAGAGGTATAGTTTATTGTGGAATAGGTGGTAAATTATGTGCGGAATATCCATGATATATGCTAGGTAAAACATAAAGAATGAAATTAAAATGTTCATGACAATTTCCATTTGTCAGAAAAAATATTACATTTTAATATACCAATATATTTATTTGAAAATGTTGACTATTTTCGTGGAAACTTTTTGGAAATTGTTATAAATACATCAAGAAATCAAAAAAATCATAAAATTTTCTTGTTGTTTTTTTTCTTTGCGGATTTAAGGTATATATATATATGCAGAATATTTCAAATAAATTGCACATAGAACAGCACTAAGTATAATAATAATTAATATTTTAATTGTTTTGATTCTTTTTTTCTTAAGTATTTTAATATTATATTGTTTTTTAATTTCTTCATATTTGACCTTATATTTATTTTCTTCTGGCATTAATTCTATTGTCTTTTTGCTTGAAATTAAGGCTTCAGAAATTAATCCTGCCTTTTCTTGTATTATTAAAGTTTTAAACCATAAGTCTGCAATAATAGAATTAGTTTCTATAGAAAAAAAGAATTTTGTTGAATCAAGATAATTTTTCTTCAAATTATCAAAAGTTAAATATGAATTGGATAATAAGTTAATAGATTTTAATTCATTATCAAAAATATAAGACAATGTATTAGCTAAAGTAAATTCATCTATATTGGGATAATTAGCACTTAATATTTCAAAATCTATTAGAGAAAACCATTTTTTGATTTCAACTATTTCAGCTTTTGTTTGACAAAGGCAATAAGTTAAAAAAAGTATCCCCCTGTTTTTATGGGTTTTGGAAATAGAAATGTCAACTTTCGAAAAAATTGGGTAAAATATTTTTATCGCTGCTTCATAATCAGCATTTAATGATTTATAGATACCTGTATATAAATTTATTATTGTATCATTTTGCTTTTCAGAAAACAATCCAATAAGAATTTCGATTCCTTCTTCAATTTTGTTTTTTTCTAAGAGTATTAAAGCTTTGTTTTTTAAAATAGAAATATTATTCGGTTGAAGTTTAAGCACTTTATCACAGCAGGCGATAGCTTCATCAAAATCTTTCAGTTCAAATAAATTGTAAAAAGACAGAAAATAAACTGGTTTTATTTTCTGTCTTTTTTGGTTATTAACTTCCTATTTCAAATAATTTTGTAATATAATGGACGAGTCA
>CAIZXK010000155.1 GCA_903936865.1 uncultured Bacteroidales bacterium
CCTTTCGATTCCTGCAATTTTTTGAGCAGATAGTAGGTAAATAAACCATGATGTTTGTCTTTGTAAACAGTTGAGCTTTCTTCTCCTGAACTTGAAGTAAAAACAACTAAGTTTCCATTAAGTGATTCTTCTTTTGCTTTAATTTTAACTCCTTTTAAGCTCAACAAGCCTTTGTTTCTACCTCCACCACTAAAACATGCATCTAAAAATATAGTTACCCTATTAGGAGAATGCTTAGTAAGATTAACATACAAATCATTAAGCTTAATTGCAGATTTTATATCAGTTCCAGATACATCAACAGGCATAATATATGCTTCTTTAGTTTGTTCATCAGGAAGTCCATGACCAGAATAATAAACTATTATATCCATTTTATTTTTTAATATTTCTGAAATACCTTCCAATTTTTTTATTGCTCTATTCATTTTTGCTGCAGTTGCATTTTTTAAATAAATTATATGTTCTTCCTTTAATCCTAATGTTTGGAGACAATAATCTTTAAAAATGCTTGCATCGTTTACAGCATAATCAACATTTACTTCACTATTTAGATCAGATTGCTCACTGCTATAATCTTCATTACCAATTATAAGTGCATACGTGTTTTCTTTCATTATAGTTGAATTAGGAATATTAATATCAACATCAATTTTATTTATAACTGGTTTTACATTTTCAGTATTAGCTTTTGATAAGCTTTCTGTTTTAATATTTTTAAATGCATCATGAACAACTAGTTCTATAGTAACTCTTCGGTTTTTCCCTCCGATTTTATCTGTAGTTTCTACATAATGTTCAAAAGTAGTATTAGTCTTTTTTAAGGGTTCGATATATGTTTCTATAAACTGACGAACACCAAAAGTACGCAAAAATCCTAATTGTTCATTTGATGATATTCCGTTATTTTTATCTATTGAAACACTACTTATTTGATTATTTAAAAAATACGTAAATGCTTCAATTGTGCCAAAATCATCTAAATATGGAATGATACCTTTTATTTGTGAAGCATCTGTTGTTCCCGTAATTTTTATAGATACTTTTGCTCCTGAAGCAAAGTATTCTGTTAAACTGTTTTCAACAGTCTGTTTGAATATTTGCATGGTACTCATAGCAGCATTTGATGAACCTAATTTGTATTTGCCTGATGGATAATCATCAATCTGACTTTTAATTCCATCTTCCGGATTTCCTAAAATCTCGTAATTATATTTGGCATGTAGATTTTGCTCAACAATTCCACTTGGTAATACTTCGCTGATAACTTTTACGTTTACTGTTGTTTGTAAATTGTTAGAAATTTGTTTGTTTTTAAGCATTTTGTCCAGATACTCTTCTAATTGATCCTGTATATCTTGTTCTTTTACTTGAACCTGTTGTTTTATTTCTTTTTTTATTTCAGGTACTTCTTTTTTAGGTACATGAAAAATATATGGATTGCTTGAAATTGTTTGACGTTCCTGACTATATAATGAATTTACATTTATAATTAAGACAAC
>CAIZXK010000156.1 GCA_903936865.1 uncultured Bacteroidales bacterium
CCCCAAAAATCATTATTTTTTTTATTATAACTGCTTAATTTTAATATGCTGACAAAACCGATATACGGTATATCCCAAAAACATCATGTAAACGTCCCAAAACTTGTTTTCCCTTTTTTCGGGTTGTATATTTGCTGAAAATAGTATTAACCAACGCTTGCTAATAAAGTAAAAAAAGGGAAACCAACAGGCTTGCATCCTTTTGAAAAGAGCAGGAAATAAAAAACCTCTTCTTAATGCCCTTACCAAATCTGCCGACCAAGCAAAACTTTATTACCAAGCTATTAAAAAAGAGGCTTTGCAAAGATAGCAAACATCAATTGTAAATTTTAAAATAGTTTTAATTTTACCGCGCGACCGAAATAAGGGAACATGCGATAATGGGGATTAATAAATTTATATTAAAAATTCAAATTTTATCAAAATGAAAAAAATAGTTTTAATAATAAGCCTGATAGTAATGGGCACAATTTTTTATTCGTGTACAAAAGAAAAAGAAGAATCAAATAATACATTTAAGCCAAGTAATAAAACAATTGATTTTTCAATATTTGGGAAAATAGAAACAGTTTATAATGAAAGTGAAAATCCCAAAAAAGAAACAGATACTTTACCAAAAGAAGAACCTGAAACTGGTATTGAACCAGATATATTAGACTCAATTATTACTTCAATTGAAGATAGTGTACCTGAAATTTTAAAAAGTTCAGGTGATTGTGGTTATGTTGGTGTTTTTAAGAAGAGTACCTGTAAAACATATGAAGAAGTGGTAATTTATTTTGATTCTGAAGATCATAATAATCAAAACAGAATCGATGGAGAAACCGGAGGATCCTACAAAACTGGGAATAACGATATTGAAATGCATTTCTGTTTAGTTCCTCAAGATCTATTTGGGAACACAGGTGTAGATTATGGTGTATTAAGATGGAATCCTATTGCTTGTGGAACAGAGTTTGACGGAAGTTGCAGGATGTCAATAGTTAGGTTTTTAGATTGTGAAGATAATAATAATATTACAAAAATTTATGAGGGAGGTCAATTATTAGTAAATCAAGATAATGATCAATTTCACTTAACACATGCTGATAATAAAGGAAATGTAAGAATGGAGTTTGCCTTTTTTAAAGAATATTGCCATAATGCAAACTTTCCTGATTTAGGATTTGAATATGGTGTTTTGGGAACTTTTACAGGTACAGATAATGGACATATTTATTCAGATGACGAAGATAATGATAATATAAATTATATGCGATTAAGAAATTTCTTTGGAGGAAATGAACAATTAATTTCTTCAGTACCAGGGTTAATAGATGGTAATGGAAATGGATTAAATACTAATTTTTATATAACTTGGTTGCCTTAATTCAAATTTAAGTAAGTTTGCAATTAATGCAAACTTACTTTTTTTATATTTTTATTTGTGTCAATAATCAATAATTTAAATATGATTTCTCCTTTGAAAATATTTATCTTCGTAATATTTATAACAATCTGTTTCACCAGCTTTGCCGAAAGCAATAAAGATACACTTAAAAACAATGTTACAATTAGTGGTTTTATTGAGGATTTTAGTACAGGCGAGAAACTTATTGGAGCTAATGTATATGATAATAAGAATTTTTCTGGAGTAAGCTGCAATAATTATGGTTTTTATAGCCTTACACTTAACTCAGGCATTTATGAAATCAGCTATTCATATATAGGATTTCAAACCCAAAGAATTAATATAAATTTACAAAAAGATACTGTTATTAATATAAAACTAAAAGCAAGTATAGAGTTGAAAGAAGTGGAAATTGTAGATAGCAGAAATGATTTAAATATATTAAACAGCAAACTTGGCAGTATTCAAATACCAATAAATTCTGTAAAGAACCTGCCATCGCTTACCGGAGAAATAGATATAATGAAAATTATTCAGTTATTGCCCGGAATAAAATCGGGGAATGAAGCATCTTCGGGAATATATGTAAGAGGTGGAGGTCCCGATCAGAACCTGATCCTTTTAGATGGTGTTCCTGTGTATAATGCAAATCATTTGTTTGGTTATCTTTCGGTTTTCAATTCAAATGCTATTCAGAATATTGAAGTTATCAAGGGTGGATTTCCTGCACGTTTTGGTGGCAGATTATCTTCAGTTATTGATATTCAATCGAAAGATGGCAATAACAAAAAAATTAGCGGTAACATTGTGTTTAGTTATGTTTGTCCGCAAATAACCTTGGAAGGTCCCATCCTTTCCGATAAAACTTCTTTTTTGTTTTCTGCCAGAAGAACTTTTCTGGATTTTTTTATGAATAAATTACTCACCTCTAATTCACAAAGTCAGGGTAATGCTAATAGTAATAAGAACTATTACTTTTACGATATCAATGCAAAAATCAATCACAGATTAAATACCAAAAACAGACTGTATCTGAGCATATACAATGGAATTGATAAATATAATAGCGAAAAGGATGAAACGGACTCAAAAGATAATTACACTTTCCATACTATCAGTAAGTCTGAAATGAAATGGGGTAATACAACTACCTCGCTACGGTGGAATCATTTGTTTGGCAACAAATTATTTATGAATCTTACTTCAACTTACACCTCTTATCATTATAAAACTTTAGATGAAACTTCAAATGAAACCATGCAAAATCAGTTAATAACTGATTATAAGCATTTCAAAACAGAGTATAATTCGGGGATAGAAGATATAGGTTGCCGCATCGATTTTGATTATATGCCTAAAAACAATCATCAGCTAAAAGCCGGTATTCATTTAACCCATCATCTTTTTAACCCCGGAATTAAAATGTTAACAGGTAGTTTGATTTCTGTTGACACTACTTTAAAAGTGGGAGGTAATGAAATAAATTGCTTTGAAACCGATTATTTTTTGGAAGATGAAATTAAAATTACCCCAAAATTAAGAATCAATGCCGGATTGCATAGTTCTCAATTCTTTGTTGAAAATAAAAATTATTTTTCATTGCAACCCCGCTTTTCATTAAATTACAGACTAAAGGAAGATATTTCGCTGAAATTATCCTATTCGGAAATGATACAATATATGCATTTGCTAAGCAATACAACTTTTGGTTTGCCAATGGATTTATGGGTGCCGGCTACTTCACGGATTACTCCTCAAAAATCCTGGCAGTTGGCAGCAGGTATAGCTAAAACAGTAAAAAATAATATAGAATTAAGCCTCGAAATGTATTACAAAAAAATGACGGGTTTGATTGAATATAAAGAAGGTTCAAGTATTTTTGATGAATTTACCAATTGGGAAGATAAAGTTGCCATTGAAGGGAAAGGGGAGTCATATGGTATAGAATTGCTTTTACAGAAGAAAACTGGTAAAACTACTGGCTGGATAGGTTATACTATATCGTGGAGTAACCGCCAATTTGATGAATTAAATCTTGGGAAAACTTTCCCTTATCGTTACGACAAAAGGCACGATATATCAATAGTAATAAATCATAAATTAAAGAAAAGCATTGAATTAAGCGGTGTATGGACATTGTCAACAGGTGGTGCTATGACAATACCTATTGCATTTATTGTAAATAACTTTAATGGAAATGTATCGGCGGGTAATATGGTTACCATTTATGGTGATAAAAATTCGTATCGTATGCCGGTTTATCACAGGCTCGATTTGGGGGTTAACTTTATTAAAGAAAAGAAACATTGTACCAGAATATGGAATTTCAGTATTTATAATATGTATGCCCGGAAAAATCCTTTTTTTGTTTATTACAAAACTTACACCAATCCTCCGGGATTTTCACAGCTTAGTATTTTGATGTTTGTTCCATCTGTTAGTTATCAAATAAAATTTTAATATTATGAAATACCTGATTAATATATTACTTTCATTTTTTTGTTGTTTAGTATTCAATTCATGTGAAGATGAGATTGAACTCAATATTCCTGTTTCTAATCCTAAAATAGTAATTCATGGTGTAATTAGCCCTGAAAGCAAAATAATACTTGATGTAAGAAAAAGCATTTCAGTTTTGGAAAGAGATCATGTTGACTGGTCTAATCAACAGATTGAAAATGCTGATTTTAAGCTTTTTAAAAATATGCAATTTATTGGTGATTTATCAGTTGATTCAACTAATAAGCTTATTTACAATATTAATGATACAAATATTAAAGAAGGTGATAACTTTGTTCTAACAGGCAATGCTTTAAATTATCCTTCCATTAATGCAACTGTTAGCATACCTAACAAACCTGATATTTCCATATCAGATTTTATTTATTCAAAGAATGATAATTATAGTTATAATACCAGTTTTACTGTTAATATTATAGATAATCCAACTCAAGAAGATTATTACACTATAGCTCTTCAGGTAAGATTAAACAGTATAGCAGGTAATGATTTTATAGAGGATGAAATATTTAAACAAAATGATCCATCATTTAAACTTATTTACAGAACTTATTTTCTGAATGATAAATTGTTTAATGGTAATACCAAAACAATTAATATTCAGTATATGGATTATGCTCAACTATCCTCTATACACCCGACAGATACATTCTGGATAGAATGTAAAACTTTAAGCAAGGATTATTACAATTATTTGATAACTACTAATAAGCAAAGTATAAATGAAAAGGATTTTTATGCTGAACCTGTTTATGTTACAAATAATATAGAGGGTGGCTATGGTATATTGGGTGCATATAATTATAAGAGAATCCCTTTGGTTTTGCACTATAATGGTAAATAAATTTTCTTAAAATAACCTTGTTCCCCAACCTCCCCAGTGGAGGTTTTTTTATGATTTATCTTTTGCTTTTCAAAAATACAGAATACCCCAAAAACGTCCCGAAAACATACCGTCTTTAAAATTGCAAACAGCTGATAATTAACCAATAAATAAAAAGCATTGCCGGTATATCACATAAACGTCCCGGAACTTGTTTTCGCTGTATTACCAACTTATATTTGCTGCCTATTCTTTTCATTAATGCGAAAAGATGTGGCGTTCTTTTCTATGTATGGAAGGGAAAAGTCTAATACCCTTCTCAATTTGTTGCAGGGCTGATGTTTTTGCAAAAGCCCTCTGCAGCAATTGATAACAGGTAAATTATTTTCATAATAGGACTACTCCGCTGGTGAAAATGCCCGGGAAAATTTACCTGAATCTACTCCGGTGGTGGAAATGCCTCAGATAAGTTTACCCGATGCATTTCCGGTGGTGGAAATGCCTCAGATAAGTTTACCCGATGCATTTCCGGTGGTGGAAATGCTTCAGATAAGTTTACCCGATGCATTTCTGTTGGTGGAAGTGCCTCAGATAAGTTTACCCGATGCATTTCGGGTGGTGGAAGTGCCTCAGATAAGTTTACCTGATGCATTTCGGGTGGTGGATATGCCTCAGGAAAGTTTTTCGGGCATAGTTTCATATATAGAGTGCTGTAAATGTGATTGTAAACAGATAACTACATTTTGCATACTAATCACAAATAATATAATTTTTCAATATTTTTAAAAATTTAAAATCAAAAAAATGACTTTAGAACAATTAGTAAAAAACTATTTTGAAAACATCAAAGTAAGTATTGTAAGAAAAGA
>CAIZXK010000157.1 GCA_903936865.1 uncultured Bacteroidales bacterium
ACGCTTTTTTAAGTGGGGGTACTCCATCTGTAATATCCGAGAACTTCTACCCTTCAATCGTTTTACAATATCACTCACACTTAATCGTGGAGGATATTCTATATGCATATGTATATGATCTTTACTCACAACTCCTTTCAGAATCTTTACATCCTCGCTGTTACATACTTGTATCAACAAATCTCGACATCGTGTTTGAACTTCACCGTCTAAAACCTTATATCTATATTTGGTACACCATATTATGTGTGCAATTATTCTACTCGTGGTATGACTCCCAATCCTATTTTCCATTCTTCAAAAGTAGGAAAATTTTTAGAAATTATAAATCTTGCACTAAAGTGCATAGTTTTGAACTAACGAAATTGATAATAAAATTCTAACTCTAAAATTGTCATCGCACCAATCTGTTTATATTTTTTCAATTTTGCTTTAAATAACTTATTTACATAAATTACCTCTTCTGCTTCTTGTTTTAATAATTTTATCAATCTTGGCGACATATCAAAATTCGCTTCAATAAAATCAACTATCTTTAATCCGGAATTTTCTCTTTTTGCCTTTATTTGTTATACTTTTTCTTCAAGTGCAGCATATTCTTCGCTTGATAGACTTTCGATAAATATATTTAAATTCATGTCTTTATTTTTTACTTTTTTGTTTTTTCTCTTTAATAAATATTCCGGCTGTATATCTTTCATCTTGATTTATTAAAAATTGTAGTTTTGTATTGTTGTGGTTATTAAATTATTCAAATGAAATCTTATATGTTAACGGTTCTTTTATAAATATTGTATTATTTTCAAAATCAGGATTTTTAATTCGTATTATGGTTGGTGTTGGAATATTAAGATTGGTTACACAATAAAGATAGTAGTTAGCATATACCTTTGATTTTATTATTTCGTTCCTTGTTATTATAAAACTTTTAATGTTCTTATTGGTTGAAATTGCTTTTACTTCTATTTGTTTCTGAGTCCCATCTGTTTCAAAAGATAAAATATCAAATCCAAGATTCGGATCGTTAGCAACAGAACGTACTTTAGCAGCTAATGCAGGAGAAATATTTTTCAGAAACTCTATTTCACTTTCTAATACAATATTCTCTGCTAAATCACCAATTTTTTTTAACATTTTATATTGTTCAAAATAATCTATTTCATTCTGAACTTCTATATAGTTTTCTATATCAATAATTGTTTTAGGCTGATAAGTTTGTAAGACAGGAATGCTAATTTCTGTTTTTTGTACAGGTAGTTTTATATTTCGTTTTATTGAAGCTTGCTTTTTCAATTTTTCAAACTTGTAACCATATATCCATAAAAAAGAATGTGCATCAAGCAAAGTAATATCTTTATGTTTTCTTGATAAATATCTTTTAAAAGAATTTAATATTTCATTGAATTGCAAATAATTATCCCAAGAGCAATTATGACTTGTTTTAAAATCAATATTAAGATCAGTAAAAATATCATCAAATCTCTCCTGAGAAATAGGTAAATATTTTTGGGAGTTTTTAATAAAGAATAAATATGCAATTAGTTGATATGAGAATCCTAAATCATAAAATTTTTCAAAAGCTAATTCATCTTTTATTTTGCTTTTATAAAATTCAAAAAGTAATTTTTCATTTTCATAGTTTGCCTCCATTTTATTAAAGGCATCCTTTTTCCTCCAGTCTATTAAATTATTATTTTCTAGTTTGTTATTAAATATTACTTTAGTTAGAATAGAGTTTTTAACTTCATTTAATATTTCCCCTTTACCAATTGTATAATTATTCCAATTTTTTGTTAAAAGCTTTTCTTTTGCTTGTTCTAAGACTGCATATTTATAATTTTCACCTTTATAAATATAAGGATGTAATTTAAAATCAATAAGTTTTTCATTATTCTTTATTCCAATATCACTTAAAAATTCAGTATATGCATGGATAAAAGTTTTTTCTGTAATTTCTAACATTTTTATGAGATTATTTAGTATTTCTTTTTAACTTCTTAGTTTTCTCTTTAATAAATATTCCTGCTGTATATCTTTCATACAATTCAAATAAAAACGCTATCCTTTTGGTATCGTTTGTAAATATTTGCGTACGATAAGCCAGATCAACTGCTTTATCCAGTTCATTATGTGCTTTTACTAATATTGGTGGCATAAGTGAGCCGTATAAATCTGCCAGACTACTTTCAGGATATTCTACTCTTGCATCGAGCACTTTTTGTGCAGCGGTTTCTATTGCATTAATTTGTTTTTCATTTGGATTTAAAGGCCAGGGGAAATTGTTATAAACAATAGTATTTGAATATCTTAAATCACTTTTTAATCTTCCGCATGTATATTTTACCCACGACATGTGCATTAATGAAGATAGCATACCGAAATGATAATTAGTTGCTTCGGGAAGTGCAATACAACTATCATTAACAATATAATCTTTTGTAAAAAATCCAATTGGAATATATTTTCTGTTTTCAGATGTTGTTCTTGGAAATAATAGAAATGAACTTTTAGGTTGGCGGGGTTCAGCAAAAAGAGTTGCAAAATCAGCAAGATTCCTTGTTTGCTCTTTGCTGCTTGATTCTCTGAATTTTTTAACTTTCATAACTCTATCCATTACTAATTTCATTTTAATAATTTCCTGATGATCTACATCTTTCAAATACAAAACCCATCTACTTTTTCCGTTTATAAACTCATCACCAGATAGTATCTGCTTAAATAGTGAGTTGCTTTTGGGTTCTAATGAAATAAATTCATCCATTTCCTGAGTAGTAAAAAGATAATGACCACCATCAACAATTTTATTTCCATAAATCATTGCAGGAACGTTACAAATCGGTTTTGTACGGGCTATTACCACAACATCATTACCATCTGTTAGGTATGGACTAATATTCTTAACCTTAATTTCTTTTGCATCTCCTTTACTATCTTCATATTCAAAAATGCTTTTGTTGTTAGTGTCAAAATTTGCAAAACCCACAATTACACAATGTACCGCTGCATTGCCTCTGGCTTCGTTATTCCATTTAAATGTCTGATGTGCAAAATGTATTTTAATATTGTATTGATTAAACAATATATTCCACAACAAACCGGCTTGTTCGCCCTGAACTATTGAGTTTGTTGAAACAAAAGCTACCTTGGTATTTGTTCCTTGTATTAATTTTGCTGCTTTCAGATACCATGCCGTTACATAATCCAATACTCCAACTCCTTTGTATCCGGCAAATACTTTTTCCATATCAGCCTTTTGCAAATCGGTTTTCATTTGTTTTCCAATAAATGGCGGATTACCGATTATAAAATCAAAAGTATTCTTTACATCAATTAGTATGGATTCTTTATTTCTTTCGTCTATTATAGTCAGATTATTGGTTTGTATGGTTACGGTTTTATATTCCGTTTCAGGTTCTTCCACAATTACGGTTGTGTTTTCAGCAATAATATTTATTGTGTTTCGTGCTATTAAATTCTCCCAGTTCATCTGCAACGCATTGCCATGAACTATATTTGCAGCTTTTTTCAACGGGATACGGGCAAAGTATTTTCCAAACTCTGACGAAATAATCTGATTCATCTGATGATCGATCAACCACATTGCCAGTTGTGCAATCTGAGCCGGAAACTCCTCATATTCCATGCCATAAAACATATCAACATCGCACATTACTATTTGCTTGATATTTATATCGGCTTCGGCAGCTACTTCTTTTCTCAGTTTCATGTGGTAAAACAAGCGTTGCTTAATAATTTCAATTTCGAGCAATCGTATTTCACGGTACGAAATAATTAAGAAATTACCACAACCGCAGGCAGGATCTAAAAAGCGGAGGTTTGCGATTTCCTTTTGAAAATCTTTAAGTTTAGCATGATTGTTCTTTACCGTTTCATACTCTTTCCACAAATCATCCAGAAACAAAGGTTTAATCAGTTTAAGTATATTCTTTTCGCTGGTATAATGTGCCCCTAAGTTTCTGCGTTCTA
Source organism: uncultured Bacteroidales bacterium (assembly GCA_903936865.1). Taxonomy (GTDB): domain Bacteria; phylum Bacteroidota; class Bacteroidia; order Bacteroidales; family JACABE01; genus JACABE01. Next base: position 3,988 of record CAIZXK010000157.1, read on the forward strand.
CCGGATTCATAACACTTTGAAACATGGAACCGAAAATAGCCGGAGATATTTTGCTCCAGTCGAGTACACAACACTCCAATAAAGTATTCCGCATTTTTGTATTAAAGGATGCAAAAGATAATTGTTCTTCAAACAACTGACCGTTTATATATGGAAAAGCATTCAGACTCTCGTCTAATGTTTTCTGACGTTTATCGTTGGGTGAATTGAGAATCTGAAATATTTGTGCCAGATGCAATCCCAGATCTGTTCCATCTTCATGTGTTTTGTTTAAAATGTATTCCTGAAATATACCGGCTTCAAATATAGTAGTATCATCGGCAAACAAACAGAAAAGCAAACGAACCAGGTATTTTTCGAGTTCATGTCCTGCATAGCCCGCATCTTTCAACGCATCGTGCAGTTTGCCCATCAGGTAGGCTGCTTTTATATTTACAGGATCTTCCTCGTTGAAAACTCTTTTCTGATAACCGGCAATAAAACCAAATAGCTGTATGTTCGATACAAAATCCTTGAGCAGAAAATGAGTTTCCTTGTTGTTTTCCAGATCGTAAAGCCTGAAATTTTCGAAATCGGAAACTAATATGTAGTTGGGTAATTCGTATTGTTTTAAACCGTATGTGTAATCTTTTGCCTGTTCAAAAGCTTTGTCGAGGTTTTTGCCACGGCTTTTCATTTCTATCAGGATATTGCCTTTCCAAAGCAAATCAATATAGCCATCGTGCTCATCCAGTTTTTTTACTCTGTGTTCAAATGTAGCCACCCTGCGACGACTGATGCCAAACACTTCAAAAAAAGCTTCGATAAATGATTTGGCTTCGGCTTCTTCATTTGAAGTACCAGCCCATTCGTTGGAGAAACTTATTGCTCTGTATTTTATTTCGTTCCAGCTTAGTGCCATAGGTTTTGATTAGTAAAGATTAAAAAGATATAATTTCCAAAGATATAAAAAAGATAAACTCCTTTTTATGAAAATTAATTTATTTGTTAGCAAAAAGAATAATACTATTTTATAGGGTATAAATTACCAATGTCAAACATGATAGTATGATAGTATGATTCTGTATTTTACAATAGAAAAGCTGGAGTGCGACTACAATACTCATCCAGGCTTGAGGTATTACTTTGTTATTTTAGTTTCTAAAATCTGCAGGATTTGTTTCTTAGTAATTACTCTAAACTTACACGTTTACAGCAATCTATATGCTATAAATCCAGCAGATTATACTTATTTTAATCCTTTACTATTTTCTTAAATTGAAATGTTTTACCATTGTTTAATTTAATCAGATAAATTCCAGAAACAAAATCAGATGTTTGAACTATTGTTTTATCAATCAATACTCCTTTATATATAACCTTACCTATTATATTTAATATTTCAAAATCGAGTTTTCATAATTCTTCATTACAATCAATAGCTTTTTTTATAAAAAAAATGGTTTCAAAAATACCCCAAATTGCAAATTGAATATCTAAAATGATAAATTTTAAACCAATTTTTGGATGAAAATGTTCAAAAGATGCAGAGAATGGTAACAAAATCAATGATGAAACAATAATTAAAGATAAAATTATTGCAAGATAAACAGTTGAATAAGAAAGTGTTATTCTATATGCTTTAAATCCATTATATATCTTAATATATGATGTATATTTAAGATTCTCTGGTAAAGGGTATTCTTTTATTAAATAATCAATACCTGTTTTTTCAAATGTTTTTTCAGGAATTTTCTTTTCTAGTATACATAGTAATAATTTTATTATTGAATCTATTCTTGAATCTAATGATGTTATCATAAAAATTGCATATGCTCCAACAAGAGCAAGTATACCAGAAAAACATTGAGCAATTGAACTAAAAGTGTATAAATATTCTTCTTTCTCTAATGAGATAAAATCAAAATGATTAAGAATACAACAAAATAGACCTATTGTTAATAAAACAATAATAATATACCATTTTTCTTTTATAAATGTTTTCATAAATCTAATTTATTGAATCTAATATACTTTTTAAAAAGACTTAATAGCCTTTTCTAAAATCTTACGTGTAGTATTTCTATTTATAATTAGTTTATCTAAATACAATTGATCCTGTGAAGTATAATCTATCTTTTTTTATGTACTTCTCTAAATGTCAATAAAGTATTATAAGCTAATATGTAATTTTCAAGTAGTTGAAAAAGCGGATGTTCACTTTTTTTTATTTCATCAAATAAGTCTTGACTATATTTAGATTCAAAGTCATATATCTTTATCTTTCTTGCAACATTTTTTATTGCAAGATTAATTGTTTCATCAATAGTAAATTGTGTCATTTATTAAATTATTTGATTTTATGGACCTCCTCAACATCAACATTTGAATCATGTCCGTAAATTTCTTTCATTTTAGAAATAATCCAAAATTTCAAATCTCCTTCTAAATCATTAGGTATTGATTGGGTATAATCAGTTTTATAATGTATTTCCTCCATAGGCGTAAAATAGCCTTGAATATTATCATATTCCCTAATTTTAAAATTAGATAGTAATTCTTTAATATTAGCTGTATAACACGGAATATTTAAACAATTATTAAATATTTCACATTCAAGTATTGCACATTTTCCATTATTGTTAATCTCAATTTTGAATTTTTTTATGTCAACTTTTTTCATTGTCGTAATATTATTTGATTATTTAGTTTCTTTTTTCATCAGTTTATTTTTAATTATTATTTTTTACCCTTCTAGGGTTTTTAACCTCTTGAAGGGTTGTTATATAATCATCATCCTGTTTGTGAATATTTCCTCATGGCTCGTTTCATTTCTCTATAAAATATAAAAAATAACATCCTTTTCTCATATTAATTATCAAAATTTATAAGAAATCCAAGCCCTTGGTTAATTTCTAAAGTATTTTTTTATAAGATTAAATTCTTTTTAGT
>CAIZXK010000158.1 GCA_903936865.1 uncultured Bacteroidales bacterium
TATTTATTATAACCCCAATGGCTTTAATGTGAGAAATCATGTAAAAGGAGAAGGTGTAAAATTTATCTAATAAACTACATTGGTATAAACAAAAAAGCCGATAGTTTATGGCTATCGGCTTTTTATATAAATCCGGTTGCTTTTTGCTAATATGTATATTCCGGTTGAAATTGACAAGTAAATTTTAAGGTAATAAACAATAAGAAAGATTATAATTTTTTTACAATAAATTAAATTCAAAACCAATACAATGAAAAAGTATTACATTTTATTATTAGCAATTTGCATGATGAGTATTGCAAATGCACAACAAAAAAACAAACATTTACCACAATCAGTTAATGAAAACATTAATAACATTAAAGACAATCCAAATTCTGATTATTTAAAAAGCACAAATCCAAAAGCAAGCAAGGCAGTTATCTGGGATTTTGATACTATTGTTACTTATAATGCAAATAATAATTTAAGCCAACGAATAACTCAAACTTTTTATATTTCAGGTAATCTCTTAGTTAAATTAACTGAAAAATGGCAGAATAATTTATGGGTAAATATGCAAAAATTTTCATATACTTATTATGCCAATGGGAATATGCTTTCTGAAATAATTGAATACTGGCAAAATAATACATGGACAATTACCAATAGAAATAGTTTTACTTATGATGCCAATGGGAATATACAAACGATTTTAGTAGAAATATGGCAAAACAATGCATGGGAAAATAGTAGTAAAAGTACATCTACTTACGATACCAATGGGAAAATTCTTACTGAACTATATCAAGTATGGGTTAACAATGCATGGGAAAATGGTAGTAAAAGCACCTACACTTACAATATAAATGGAGATTCTCTCACTATATTAGGTTTAAGTTGGCAAAATAATACTTGGAAAAATAGTGTCAAACATACTATTACATACGATGCAAACGAAAATGTGCTTACTTCTTTAATAGAACAATGGCTATTCAATAATACTTGGGGAACATATAATAAATATACTTATACTTATAATGCCAATGGGAATATGCTTACAGAAATTTATGACCAATGGCAAAACTATTCTTGGTCTTATTCACTCAAACATACATATACTTATGATGCCAATGGAAATATGCTTACTAATATACGCGAAGACTTGGAAAACAATATTTGGGTAAGTATTAATAAATATACTAACACTTACGATTCCAATGGAAATTGGCTAACAGAAATACGTCAATCATGGCAAAACAATGCTTGGAAAAATAATTATAAAAACACTAATACTTACAACTCCAATGGGAATTTACTTAATTTAATAAAAGAAACTTGGGAAAATAATCTTTGGGTAAATAGTAAAAAGAATATTTATACCTATGATGCTAATGGAAACTCAATTACCGGGAATTATGAGATATGGGAAAACAATTATTGGTCTAATTCTTCTGTTGGTAGTTTATTTGTATATTGTTCAAATTATGCAACGTTGCAATTGGTTGATAATCGATACGAAGCCCATTTTGTTTCCTTTGCAAATGGTATAAACGAAAACAATTCCAAACCGATACATATTTATCCCAATCCGGCTATTAATAAATTAACTATAAACCTCAGCCAACTAAAAAACCTGCAAAACACCACAGTTTCAATTTACGATATACAAGGGAAATTACTTTTGCAACAAAGCATAACGCAGCCACAAACCGAGCTTACTATTACACAGTTTGCCAAAGGATTTTATATTGTAAAAGTAAATAATGATAACAATGTAATGCAAAGTAAATTTATGAAGGAATAAAATATCAACGATTTAAGGATTAAAAACAGTTTAATACAGTAATTTCTGCCCACATTTCGGGTATCATTGCAATAACAGAATTATTATACGTGGCTACGCTGATTTATTTTTACTTCTACAAATGTATAACTTGCTTAATTTTATCCTTTTCTACAAAGAAAACACATGCAATGTAAATAAATAATAATAGGGTATGAACACCTATTTTGAGAAATCCGGCATCGAGATTAAGCCATACACTTATTGCATAAAGCAGTAATGCCAATGACATAAAAAATCCGATATGCTTCAGATTGTAATCAATGCGATAATATTTCTGACCTAGTACATAAGAAATAAACATAATTGCAAAATAACAAATTAAAGTAGCCCATGCAGCACCCATATATCCCATGGTTGGAACCAAGAGGAAATTAAGCAGTAAAGTAATGGCAGCACCAATAAGTGCAATATAGGCTCCAAATTTGGTTTGATCGGTTATTTTATACCATATCGAAAGGTTGTAGAAAACACCCAGACACAAATTGGCAAGTAATAAAATTGGAACAACAGCAACTCCGGCTCTAAACTCCTCCCCGATAAATCCCATCACAATATCTATATACATCATTACACCCAGAAAAATAAAAGCACAAACCAATATAAAATACTTCATAACATCGGCATACACTTTTTTGGCATCTCCTTTTTCCGATTGGGCAAAAAAGAACGGTTCAGCAGCAAATTTAAAAGTCTGTATAAATAAAGTCATCAGAATGGCAATTTTATAACAAGCACCATATATACCAAGTTGTTCCATTGGATGCTGAGATTCGGGAATCAGATGTTTTAACAAAATACGGTCGAAAGTTTCGTTCACTATCCCAGCCATTCCCCAAATCATAATCGGAAATGCATATTGAATCATCTTAATCCATAATGCTTTATTAAATTTGAATTGGATGGTAAGTATTTCGGGCAAAAGCAATACCAACGTCAATATACTGGCAATAAGATTAGAAATAAAAATATACCCCACTCCTACCTCGGGAGAATAAACCCAATGCAAAATACTATTCATTGAAGTACCGTAAGTTATCTTTTCAAGCCATGGACATATTACTATGAAAAATAAGTTAAATCCAATTTGCAATCCAATATTAAAAGATTTTAACATGGCAAAGCGTCTTGCCTTATTTTGCTCTCTCAATCTGGCAAATGGAACCGAAGAAAGAGCATCCAAGCCCAAAATCCAGGCAAACCAGACAAAATATTCGCTATTCCCATGATAACCCAGAACATTGGCAATGGAAGGTGAAAAAATCCAGGTTATGATAATAAATAGCAGTGAGCTAAAAATCAATGAAATTACAGAAGTATTATAAACATCCTGATTCCCTTTTTCTTTGGTGGAAAACCTGAAAAAAGCAGTTTCCATACCATACGTAAGAATCACCATCAGAAAAGCAATGTAAGCATACAGTTCAGTAACCACACCATACTCGCCAGTAGAAAAAACCCTTGTATATAGTGGCACTAAAAAATAGTTGAGCAGTCGCCCAACAATCGTTGGCAAACCATAAACAGCCGTTTGACCCGCAAGTTTCTTTAATGGATTCAAAATTTGTATTTTTTTGCAAACCTATAATAAATTTTTCAAATATTTGTTAATAAACCCATTTTTTTCAAATATATTTTTTCAATAAAATTAAGTGAAAATTAAGAATTTAATTGAAATATAATTTGCCAATTCGGCAAAAAGTAGTAATTTTGCACCCTGAATTTAGTAAAAATAGTTTAACAATCTAATAAACAAAATTTTATGCCAGTAAGAATGAGATTACAAAGACATGGTAAAAAAGGAAATCCTTTTTATCATATTGTAATAGCGGATGGTCGTGCACCTCGAGATGGAAAATTCATTGAGAAAATTGGCACTTATAATCCTATTACAATACCGGCCGACATTACAATTAATGTTGATAAAGCCGTAAAATGGTTAAACAACGGAGCTCAACCCAGTGATACTGTGAAAGCTATATTATCTTACAAAGGAGTTTTATACAGAAACCATCTTTTGAAAGGTATCGCCAAAGGAGCTTTAACACAAGAACAAGCTGATGTTAAGTTCAATGAGTGGGTTGCTGCCAAAGAAGCTAAAATTAATGATGCAAAACTTGCAAAAAAATTAGCTGGAAAAGACGATATTAAAACACGCTTGGAAGCTGAAGCTAAGGTTAACGAAGCAAAAGCCGCTGCAATTGCAGAAAAAAGAGCAAAAGCCATAGCTGCTCAAAAAGCAGAAACAGAAGCAGAAGTAGTTGAAGAAGCTCCTACAACAGAAGAGAATGCAGAATCTACTGCAGAGTAATTTTTTTCATAATAAATTGTTTAGTTATTGAGCCGGAGTATTTATTCCGGCTCTTTCTTTTTTATAATTAACCAACTGAAAGAATGTTATTTGTCAAATATTTCAATCACAACTTAACACTTATAAATACTTACTGCTAATTTTAAAGCACCTCCTGTAATATTTTATGTGAATTTATTTTCCCAAAATTATCGACATGCAACTGATAAAACAGAATTAGTTTTTCGAGCAGATACCTTCTTTGCAATGAACTTATTTCAATTTCAGGTAGTTGTTCAAAATTTGAAGTAAGCATCCTATTTAATATTTCAGAATATGGCAACGAAATATATTCCGAATCCAACGGTGAACTAAGCTGAAATTTTCCTTCATTCAAATTGAAATAACTATGTTGAACATCAAAATTATTTCTAGGAAAAAATCCCAGGTACTTTGAATATTGAAGCATGAAAATTAAATGAAAATTATTGTATTTTTCGTGTGTAACATCCAGTATTTGGATAGCATGAAACAAGAAATCAAATAATGCAGAATTTCTTTCTTCCTCTTTTAACGATTTGTAAATTATTTCATTAACAAACAATGCGATAGAACTTTTTATAATATCAAAAGGAATAGTTTGAAATCGATAAATACTTTTAATTTCTTTTACTGTTTTGATTCCTCCTGTATTGTTTTTATGATAAGCAACAATTTCGATAAGAGATAAATGCTCCAGAAGACTGAGCTTATTCCTGGCCTTACTTTTCCTAACGCCTTTAATAATATAGGATTGCAAGCCGAAAAGATCCGTATAAATTTTTGCTATTACACTGGTTTCGCTATAATTAAAGTGATGTAAAACAATGCCTTTGGCTGCAACCAGCATATAGTTAGTATTTAATTTACAAACATTATCTTTGTAACCATTGTTTCTTCACCATCTTCATTTGTGCAAAAAACCAGATAAATACCGGTTTGTGCTTTTTCTCCGTTGAAACTCTTACCATTCCATACAGCTTGTCCGCCATTTGCGATTGTATTATAAACAAGGTTGCCAGATATATCTGTAATTTTAACATTAGCATCCCTAACCAATCCTTTAATTGCAATTGTTCCATTGTAATCAGGTCTTACAGGATTAGGATATGCATAAACATCCTTAAAAGTTTCTCCTCCTTTGGTGGCTGAACCTCTGTATGAAATTACACCCAGGTCGGTTCCGATAAATATTTCTCCATTCTCTGGATTTATACCGATGGAAAATACAGTATTTGACAATATTGGAGAATTATCTGTAGAAAAATGAGCTAGCTGTTGCGTTCCATCTGGAGAAAGCAAAAAGACACCTGCCTTTTGAGTTCCTACCCATTTTCTGTTTGCCCCATCCACAGCAATTGCTGTAACCGATTCAAATTCCAACAGATGCTGAACATATCCTCCATACTCAAGTAATATTGTTTGAGCTGTAACTGCAGATTCATATAAACCATTTGTATTAAAAACATTATCTGGCGAATAAATTACCTTTATCCCTTTATCGGTTCCAATCCAGATTTCACCTTCCAAATCCTGTACAAAACAATTTATATCGTTGGTTGACAAATCATTCCCTTTATTAATGTTTATCCATGCTTTTTGATGGGAATTACTTTTCTTATTAAAAACAGCAATCCTATTTCCTCTGACCAGCATCCATACATAATTGTTTCTATCAATTACAATCCTTGATACATCATCATTTACAATACCAGTAACATCAAATGCTTCCCATATTCCGTTACTATATTTTACCGATAATCTGTTTTGTACTCCGGAATTACTCACCCATAAATTTCCTGATTCATCAAAAGCAAGACCACCAGTTCTGAGAGAAAATCTGTTATTTCCAAAATAAATAGGTCGAAGGCTGCTGTTATTTTCATTATAAATATTCGTGATTTTATGATTACTCAATTCCACAACACCATTTGACCATGAGGCTGCATATAAGGTTGCATTATCTGCAGGATGAGGAATTACCTCAACTATATCAATAATACTATCAAATCCGGAGATATTTGTTTTGTCATAGTTTGACCAACTTTCGTTTGAAAAACAATGATAGGATGCTGGTATAAATGAATTACTATAAACACCATTATCAAATCCTCCCGGTGCAAGATATAATCCTGAAGAAAAAGCATTTATAACGAAAGCGTTTTTTGTTGAAGGACTATTAGGAGAAATTATTTTACTTTCATTGGAATATCTGTTCAATCTGATTAATCCTCTGTTGTCATCTGCAATCCAAAAATTATTATCTTTATCCATAATGGTTTGCCAGGGATAAAAGTTTTTCTGATCAATAGAAAACACCATTGCTTCTGCCTGGAGTTGATTGTTAAGTGCTATTATATAACCATAATGTGAGCAAATAAGCAAATTATTACTTACCTTAAAATTAAAATTGACAGAAGTGTCGAAAGCTACCCAATTACTTCCGTTAAATGCAAACAATGTATCTGCATTTGAAGTTTTTTTGTCTTTCTGAACAATTATTTTATCATAAAAAAATGCTATTTGAGAATATTTAGCATTTATATCATTAATATTACTATCCTTTTTCCAGTTATTGAAATCAGCTAAATTGGGAGAATTCAGATTTGATTTATAAATACCTTCTTCGGTGGCAGCATATAATGAAGTATCGTTAACTGCCAGATCCAGGACATCAATTCGTTTTCCATTATCTCCGATTAAATAAGTATCTTTGATTTCATTACGTGTAATATCCACAACTACAATACCAAATCCGCAAGAAAGATAGGCGTATTTCCCAAAAGATGTTATATTATTTATTTTTTTATTTCCAGGTATTGATTTGTTTTTAATATCAGGAATGTTTATAATTTTCTTGTTTTTAATTAAATCAATATTTGTATTGTTATATGCTATTACCAGTATTTTATATGTTTTATCATAATGTATTGCACTTATTCCAACATCAGAAAGACCATTAACTTTATTTAAAAGATTAACACTATGGTCTGATTTGTCGTAATAAAATATGCTATAAGGTGTTGCCGCATAAATAATATTTTCAGCTTCAGCTACTGCAATAACTTTATTCAATGGCAGGTGTGTTCTCCAGTTTCCAATGGGAATTCCCTGATTATATGCAAAATGTGTGAGAAAAAGTAAGAATCCAAGTATTATATTCTTCCTAAAAGTCATATTTTATAAAATTAGTATTTAATTGCAAAATTATTCTTTTTTATAACTCATTTATTGGTTTTTTATTGTATTATTTATGAATTATGAAATTATTGATTAACAAATTACAATCAGCTAAGCAAAAAAAAATGAAGCTAATTTTTTGCATATAATTCAAACCTTTTTTATTTCTTGAACTGTTTAATCATTTTTTTGTTTAACTATTAAATTCTTTCTTATAAAATCATTGCAGATAATTAATAGATTAATAATTTCTTTATGCAATTAAAGATTTTTTAAAATAATTTGCTAATTTCGCAAAGCGAGCCAATTGAAGATTTTATTAAAAAGCAGAAACAAGAAAATAAACAGTTGCAAATTGGAGAACATTAATTAAAAATATTTCTATGAATTTCGATTATTTAATAATAGGCGGAGGTGTTATCGGTTTATCAATAGCCAGAGATCTGATAATCAGATTTCCTGAAAAGAAAATAGCATTACTGGAAAAAGAACCTGATGTTGCATATCATAGCAGTGGAAGAAACAGTGGTGTTTTGCATGCAGGGTTTTATTACACTTCCGATTCACTGAAAGCAAAGTTTACACGTGATGGAAATAAGCAGTTAAGGGAATATTGTTATGCCAATAATCTGAAAATTAACGAATGTAAGAAAGTTGTTGTTGCCAAAGATGAAAGTGAACTTCCTTCCCTTTTTGAATTGGATAAAAGAGGGAAAGCTAATGGAGTAGATGTTAAAATCATTGATGAAAAAGAATTATTCGACATTGATCCCAATGTTAAAACATTCAAACATGCATTGTATTCTCCAAGCACAGCTACTGTTGATCCTGTTGAAGTTAATCAGGCAATCAAAAATGAATTGAAACAAAAAGGAGTTCAATTCTTTTTTGGAGAAGCTTATTCCTCAAGGGTTGATGGGAATAAAATAAAAACTTCAAAAGGAAACGTGATAGCTGCTGGTAAACTGATAAATGCAGCCGGATTATATGCTGATAAAGTGGCGAAGGATTTTGGATATTCAAAAAAATACACGATAATTCCATTTAAAGGAGTTTATTTGAAATATCATGGAGCCGAAAAACCGGTTTCTATAAATGTATATCCCGTTCCCAATTTAAAAAATCCTTTCTTAGGAGTTCATTTCACTGTAACTGTTGATGGCAGTGTTAAAATCGGGCCAACTTCAATGCCTGCTTTTTGGAGGGAAAATTATAAAGGTTTCGATCAATTCAGTGCTGGAGAAACCGTAAACATTTTATCCTGGGAAGCATGGTTATTTATTACCAATGCATTCGGTTTTAGAGCTCTTGCCATAGATGAAATTAAAAAATACAACATGAAGTATTTTGCAGGTTTAGCTGAAAATCTGGTGAAGAAATTAGATGTAAAAGGATTTGACGAATGGGGTAAACCTGGTATCAGGGCTCAATTGCTAAATGTAGAAACCAAGGAATTGGTTATGGATTTTGTAGTTGAAGGTGATAAGGATTCCATACATGTGCTTAATGCAGTTTCACCTGCTTTTACCTGTAGTTTTCCTTTTGCAAGATGGGTTGTGGATAATTATGTTTTAAAACAATAAATCAACCTATGTTATAAGAGCTTTATAAACTAAAATCTTATTATTAATTACCATTTTCCGGTTAATTTTAGTTTTAAAATCCTCATACCGATGTTTCGGTATGAGGATTTTTTAATATGATGCTATTCGAAAACTATTGCTTTCAAAACCCCAGCAAAGGTTTCATGTGTTTTGAAAATATCAATCCTCAATAATAAAGTTAATTTTTAATTTAATACTAAATTATGATGTAGCTTTGCAAAATAAATGAAACGTTCTTAAACTTTTATACAATGAAACAAATTATTACGAATAGGTCTAAATTATTTTTTATATCGCTATGCTTCTTCATTTTACTTATAAGTTGCAAAAAAGAAGTTCGTATCGACTATAATAGAATTCAGTTAAGCATTATCCCAAAAGATGTTGTAAAAATTGAATATTTTAATGGAATAACAACTATTAATATTTCAACTATTAATACTTGGAGTACTTGTTTTGATTTGCCTGATAATACAAAACTAAGCATGAAGGCGGTTTCTTCCAAAAAATTTGAATTCAAGTGCTATGTAAATGGAAATATTTACAAAATAGCCGAAACTGACAGCATAATGATTTGTAAATGCATCTATTAAATAAATATTTGATAAAATGATCTGTAAGTAAAAGATTTTTGTAAGTTTGCAACATAAAAAAATAATAATATGAAAAAGAAACTTATACAACTGCTTATTATTTCTGCACTGTTTTTGCAATTTATTAATTTGAAAGCACAACCATATGTTATTGACAATGAAGAAATAGACGGACTAAAAAATGCAAAACTTTATGTTGTAATGGCAACAGAGGAAACTGATATTAATAATGAATACATCGACGTTTTTAAAGAAAACTGGAAATATTGTCCTTATGAAATTATTGAGCCTAAAGATATTTTGAAATATATGAAAAAAGGAGCGTATTTTATGAATATGAGTGTTTCATTTTTTTCAAGCACCAGTACATATTGTTTAAGTACCCGATCCTGTTTAAATTATGAATTGTCTATATATACACCAAAAACATCTTTTCTAAATAAGCTAAACCGGAATTCATCCAGAATTCCTAACATGGGTTTAGATGAAATTGCTAATAAAGTAGCCTATATTAAGCTTAAGCTGGATGATGCAAAACGATTTACCTATAGCGAACCTCTTGAAGGTGATTTTATGGGTAAAGGATTCATACTAACAAGTGGTTCTGGTTATCTTAAAAATTATTTGCAATTTTTACAAACCTCTTTACTTGAAGAAAATTTTCTAAATGAAAAATATGATTATTGTGATGAAAAAGAAATTTTTAAACTTAAATCAACTATTTTATATGTCCCTTCAGAGTTATTGAGAAAATATTCTGAAGATTCTAAAAAACCTGAAGAAAACTTTTACAAGATGAGTGAAGTTGTTAAAGAGTATAAATATCCTGGGAAACTTGAAGTAATCTCTACTGAACAGATTAATGAAATGATACAGACGTCTGAAGAAAATTTTTATTATTTAAGTCTATATACCAGTTATAATAATGAGATTGTAACACGCAATATTGTAACAATCACAAATAGTATTAGCGGAGAAATAATTTATAAAGAAACCATGTCTTTTGGGAAAACATTTTCTCCAAAATTATTTAAAAACCTTTCAAAATTATTAATTGAAGGCAACTAACTATTTCTCTGTTATTAACATTAGTGCTTTCAACGAAATCTCTTTGCGAATCATGGGAAACATGTCCATATTGAATTCTTTTTCCGGTTCAATATTGGTAACGATAAAATATGTTTTGCCTTTATAATCGAGATAACCGACAAACCAGCCTATATTGTTTCCATTTCGGATTGCCCAGCCTGTTTTGCCACTCAGATTTCCAGTTTCAGTAGTTTCAATAAACAGCAACTTCTTCATTGTTTCATAAGTTTGGGATTGGATGAGGAGCTTTTTATTTTTAAACCGATAAATAAAATCCATTTGCTGAAATTGGGTAATTTTTGATTCTCCTTCAAGCCAGAAAACATCTATATTACTACTATCAACTTTCATTTTCCCAAAATCAAGTTTTTTTAAGTATTCCTGCATCCTCTTAGCTCCAATTTTTCTGGCAATTTCCTGATAACAAGGCACACAAGAATACTGAAAAGCATCCCTGAAAATCAAATCCTGTTCCCAAACCGGCAAACGTCGCTTCTCACCTTTCCACTTAAAAACAGTAGAATCATTTTTTACAATTCCTAACTCTAATGCAATGATGGAATTGGGAATTTTGAAAGTGGAAGCAGGTAAAAATCCTTTATTGCACCATTCAAAATCATTGGAATACATTATTTTTAGCTGAGGGTCATATACCAAAACAGCACCTTTTACATGAACTGAATCCAATACGTTTTGAAATTCCGATTTTATAATCTTTTTTATAGAATCATTTGCTTGTCTTTCGTTTGCAGCTTTAGTTGATGAAAAAGCAAGCATTAAAAACAGTACTATAGTAAAATTTAATCGTATCATTTCAAAATTAGTTGTTTATGATTATTTTCTTTTGTAATTTTGAATCCATACTCCTTAATTGTAAAAAATACAATCCAGACGGAATAGAAGGTAAAATAATTTGCTTCTGATTATTCCCCTCCGAAAGTTGCAATGTAGCAGCAAATAAACTTTGTCCCTGAATATTAATAATATTGAGTTCACATTTCATTGGTTTTTCCAACGGTAAAAAGAAGTTTAGCTGACCTTTAACCGGATTTTCTACACTTAGATTTACAAAAGGGGATTGTTTATTATATTCGCTGATTGAAACTGTCGGATTAACCAACAAATCGACAACTATAGGCAAATGATCGGAATTATTATACAAAGCACTCAATACATTTGAAGGAACACTATTGTTTTGAGGCGATGCATTGATAGCCGAATTAAAGTGGAAACCATCATTTCCAATAGTTTTGTAAGAATTTGGAATGTATTGATAATGTCCTACTCCATTCAAAATCATATTTGAAAGCAGAATAAAGTCGAATCTATCGTCCATGCCACCGGTAGCTGCACAACCTGATGCCGTATGTGTGGATTGGGTATGATAAGCGGCAAAAGATGAATTGTTGTTCCAGCTTCCCATTTTATTGATAGGATCGTAAAAACGAATATTCAAATTGGGATAGTTTACCAATCGTTGAAAACAATTCTCGCTTGAAGTATAAACATTAAAATCGCCCATTACCATTAAATTATCTGCCTTATTAATCGTATTAAGGTATCTCATTAATCGGGTAGTCATGGTGTCGCGGTCAATGGGATTCTGAGGATCCGAGCTGGCATCACCGGCTTTTAAGTGAGCCTGAATACAGGATAAAAAAGCGGTATCGCCATTGGTGAATGATAGCGGTTTGTAATAAAATCTGTAGATATTAATATCTCGTATATAAGTTTGTGCAACTGACATGGAATGATACTCCAGTTTGTCGGAATTGTAATAGGTCATATTGATAATATCAGAGGCAGCAATATTTGTAGAGGGCACTTTTTTATACTTGGTTCCACCATTACTATTTAAAACAGAATCGAGAATCTGCTGGTGAAAAGCTGCCAAAGGGGAAATTTCATTTACTGTAAAAATATCAGGCTTTACATATTGGGTAATGTTGCGTAAAGCTGCATTCTTCATATTTATATTATTGTTGGAAGTTGTGCAATAGCTTGTATAATTTCCATAGTTCAGTATGTTGTATTGCATTACCCTGATTGTATCCTGTGAGGAAACAGCGTTTGAAAAAACAATAAGAATTACTAAAAGAATATTTTTCATTTTTACAGATATAAAAAAACCCAACCTGAGGTTGGGCTTTATGTTTTTTATTTGTGAACTTTCTTTATAAAGTCTTCTACTTCCTTAACCCCACCCTGATAAACAAGGTAACCGTTGTATGGTTCACGTTTGGTAATTTCGTCGTTGATTGGTGTAAGCATCATTTCGCGTACTTTTTCAGGATCTGTTGTTTGTCCCAATACCCAACCCAGTTTAATGTAAGCAGTTTCGGGCAACATATTCATGGCGGGAATTACTCCTTTTGCCATCAGATCGCGACCTGTATCATATACAAACATGTGGGCATAACCCCAAAGTGTTTGAACACACATAAACATGTGAACACCTTTTGCAGTTGCTCTTTCTATAGCCGGATACAAAGGTTTGTTTACATGCCCCAAGCCTGTTCCTGCAATAATTATTCCTTTATAACCATTTTCAACCAATGAATCAATCATATCGGGTTGCATATTGGGATAATAATATATGATAGCTACTTTTTCCTCGAAATAGGGAAGTATGGTTACATTACGATCTTTGCGACGGTGATTATATTCTGGTTTAATTGCTTTTACACCTTTTCGGGTTACACTTGCCAATGGAACATCTCCAATGGTTCTGAAAGTGGATCGATAGGAAGAATGCATTTTGCGAACTCTGGTTCCGCGATGCAACAAACCGTATTCATCGGAAGTTGGACCGAACATACACACCATAACTTCGGCAATATCGCCATGACCGGCAGCGGTGGCAGCATGCATCAGGTTAAGAGCAGCATCGGAACTCGGGCGGTCGGAAGAACGTTGTGAACCAACCAAAACGATAGGAACAGGCGAATTCTGTACCATAAAAGTAAGTGCTGCAGCGGTATGGCTCAATGTATCGGTTCCGTGGCCTATAATGATTCCATCAATACCGTTTTCGATTTCCTTGCCGATAGCAACAGCCAGTTTTTTATATTGATCGGGACCCATGTTTTCGCTGAAAACTGCAAATACTTTTTCGGTAGTAAGGTTGCAGATATCGGCTAATTCGGGAACAGCTCCATATAATTCGCCCGGTGAAAAAGCAGGAATTACCGCTCCGGTTCTATAATCGAGACGGGAAGCAATGGTTCCGCCGGTACCAATTAATTTTACACTTGGATATCCGTCAGTATAAGGAAATTCTTTTTCAGGAATTTTGTAGTTAGCTTTTTTATAGCCGGTTTCGGTCATCTCGGTAATATTTGCAATATCGACACCTATGTTATAACCGGTTATTATTTTCATTACGATATGCTGATCGTCATCGTTTTCGGAGCGTGGTAGTATGGTTCCCTGAAAAACGCCACGAGTAGTATCAACATGGGCCTGGCCCCAAACGCGGACATTATATTTCTTAAGCATTTCTAAGGAAGCACCCTTATACCCCTGAAAAAAATCTTCACTCATTTTAGTGTGTTTTTATGATGGTTAAATCCTGGTTTTTTGAAGTGACAAAAGTAGGAAAAAAATCACAAAATACCAGTTGTTTTTTAATAATACTTTAAATCTGCAAGCTAAATTCTTTTCGCCATCAATTTCACAAAAGCACACTAAGCAGTGATCGTTTCATTTTTGGAAAAAGCTATCACTATCAATTGATATAGTCGGCTATGCTTGTAGTCGTACCCCGACTTAAAGAATAAATACAACAAAATATCATTTAGAAAGGGACTAGGCGTTCATTTTGCTATTCTGATTTTACGTCTGCAAAACCAACCGACAGGGATGGCACTTCTGTGGTTTCAAATGGCATTCCGATTAGTCAGTGTTGCATTTCTGGTGATGGTAATGGGTTGGAAAAGACAAAGCCCTGCATTTTTGCAATGCAAGGCTCTATTAATTTATGCTGCAGTACTTCAACTCTAAGGGTGCAAAGCAGTCTTATGGTTATTGTAAATAGGTAAATAGCTAAAAAGTCCTCACTGCACGAACATTATATGAATTGTTCTTACTAATATTGTACATAGCACCACTGGAAAAGCTGAAATACCACGCAGAGCTAGCAACGTACTCACTTGAACTCCAATACATGGTGCCAAAACTTCCAACAGAAGATCTATTCATATAAAGTATGTAAAGCTCATTGATACTAGGTAAGTACCAATCTGAGTAACCCCCTAATACTAAATTTGCACAAAGATATGCCGCAGTACCTACAGTACTACATCCATTTAAAATATCAATTGTATTTTGAGCTCCAGTTCCTAAAGCTGTTCCATCTGCACCATTAATATTAACGTTATAACAACCCCATGGAGATCCTCCTGGGCTTTGGTCAATGGTAGCAGCAATTAATCCATGAATTTCTCCAGCTACATAACCAAGATCACCTGGCTGAAAGAAATGAAATATTTTACCTCCTTGATAACTCATACCTATTGTTAAATTGACAGTAGTTGTAAAGTTAATCTCATTTCCATAAAAAGTACCTGTACTGTTTGTAGCATAAGCTCTAACATAATAGTTTGTTCCTTCTAATAAACCTGTTATATTGCTATTAAAACTACCTATACCAGAACCATCATTGGTTTTGGTAGTTAAAGCTATAGTGGGGTTAGAGGAAGTACTCCAGCAAACACCACGGGCTGTGATGGGAGAACCTCCATCGCTGATTATATTCCCTCCTGAAGTTGCTGATGTGGAAGTTATAAAAGAAACTGTTGTACTACTTAACATTGGTAAACTTGCTCCTGACCAAGTAGGTATATTTGAAGGTGAAAGTTGTAAAAACTGTCCTGGTTGCCCAACTGAAATCATAACCCAGCTTGATCCATTCCAATATTGCATATCACCTATGGTTACTCCATTTAATAGCATTGGTTTATTGTTTAAATCGTTATAATTGCCAGTTGTAGCAACTGTTGAAAAAACAGGTTTGTTCTTAATACTTGCCCAGCTACTATCCCAGAGTACTGGTTTTCCGGTTAAATCAGAATATGCACCGCTAAATAATATTGGTTTATTGGTCAGATCATTGTAGTTTCCTGTTGCAGCAACAGTAGAAAAGCTTGGTTTTCCGGTAATTTCAGTCCATGAAGGTACATAGCCAATTGGACGATACAAACCAGCATGATTTCCCCAGTTGAATGCAGCATTCCAATTTACAATATTCGTTGAAGTAATTCCATTGGCAGGCGATGCAACAAATATCGGATCTGTTTCTGTAATTGAACCACTAAGGTTTTCAGCCGTTTTTGCATACAATGCATAGGGTACACTTAATAATTGGCTTGTGCCGGTAATAGTATAATTAGATCCGCCAGTTAAATCTGTTTCTGTCTTTATAAAATAAGGACCATTTGCCCAGTTGATTGAAGAGAATGTTCCTGAAATAACGGTACCATTACCAATTTCTATGGTAACCAAACCATTGGAATTAGTTTGAGGAATTTGCCGTTCAACATACACGGCTGTACCTCCAGCACTTCCCTGAAGAATGCTTATCTGCATTCCTACATTAGTATTGGTAACAAGTGCATTACTACTATTACGGATTACTGCCTGATAACTCATTTTTTGAGGTGTCTGAGCACTAGCCTGCTTTGGCAGGAACATATCTGCAGTTAATAATACTACTGCAAAAAATATAATTAAGTTTTTCATAAGTCTAATTTTTAATTATTTTAAATGTTTTAATTTCTATAGCATTATCATTAACTTTCAGGAAATAAGAAGCTGGTTCAAATTCTTTCAATGAAATTTCTGTTTGAATACTTTCCACTTTCTTTGTTTCCAAGAGCTTCCCACTAATATCGTATAATTGATAATTCAGATTTTCAGTATTATAATTTTCGACTTTAAGTGTAAGCATATTGTTAGTGGGATTTGGAAATACGGAGCAAATGAGATTTATCCCATAGGCTTCCTCAATGCCAATTACTACTGAAATTTCATAAGGTTGCTGAACACCCTGAGCTATCGAACCATTTGTAGCGGTTTGGGTAGTGTAAAAAACCTGCCCTACAGTATAGCTCACCGAACCACCGCTTCCTGTAGCATTACTGCCTGAAGCTGGTATTGCTTCCTGTGCCCGGAGTCTAACACCTCCAACACTCAGCAAAAACAATAGGAAGAATAAAAATGATAGTATTTTTTTCATACGTTTATTTTTTGTTTTGTCTTATTCCTTGTTTTGTATATTAATTAATTTTAATGTAAATAAAAAAGTGTGGGAACTTAATATTAACGCCTTTTTAAGTTTTTATGTTGAGTTTTAAGTTATCATGTTTAAATGTTTTTTAAATGATGATGCAAATGTAATTAAATTTTAAAAATGCAAATGTAATATTTAAAAAAAACACTTGTTTATCAGATTATAAATGCTACTTTTGATGCGGACTAATCTATTAAGCGTATTAATGGCTGAATAGAAAAAACGTAAAGCCCAAAACCATATTTATATGATTACAAAAACATCTGAAATAAGTAAATCAATCTATCTTTTTGCTCAGCACAAGCCAACTGAATTCATTTCACTCAGTATGACTACTCAGCTCCAACCAAACAGAATCAGTTGGGTCAGGAAGAGTACTCAGCACGAGCCAAACAAAATCAGTTGGGTCGAGACGAGTACTCAGCTCCAACCAAATCATTTCATTTCTATCAGTATGAGTACTCTGCTCAATCAAAACAGATCTAATGCAATCAATAATAGAACTTTATATAAATAAAACAGCACACTAAAAATAATTCAACTAGTAAATACAGTTGTTCGTTAAACTTTGACAAAGTTTATTCCTTCAAAAGATTAAACAATAAATACAAACAAATATAACTTTGTCAAAGTTATCAATAGCTGAGACTTATAAAATTTTAACGAAGTATTAAATATCAACAACATTAATAATTTATATTTATGGAAATTAACAATTTAAGTTTAACAGCTCTCTCAAACGAAGAGCATTTTAAGTTTTTTACGGATGTGGATGGATTAATAATCACTTCCACACCAGCTGCTTTGGAAATTACAACAGAGCATATTGCTTTTTCGGCAACATTGGAAAATTAAAAAGGATGCATTGAATTACGTTCGCAAAAGCACACTTTCAGACAAACTTATTGATTCGGATCTTGCTCGTGATACTACATTAAAAGGATTGAAAAAAGTAATAGAAGGTGGATTAAAACATTTTAAACCAGCTGTAAGAAATGCTGCCGACCGTCTTATCATCCTTTTTAATACCGACGGAAATATTACTGCCAAGGCTTATGATAAAGAATCGGCTGCCATCATCAAATTAATAGCTGACCTCGAAGGAACTTATGCTGCAGATGTAACAATACTTGCAATAAGCGATTGGGTAATAGAACTTAAAGCCAATAACAATGCTTTTGATGCCTTGATGATTGACCGTTACAATGAACAGGACGACAAAACCAGATTGAGAATGAAAGAAGTACGCATTGAGTTAGATGCAATCTACCGCAAAATAACAAAACGTATCAATGCACTGATTATCGTAAATGGTGAAGCAAACTACACTGACTTTGTAAACAAACTTAATTTGCGTATAGATGCCTATTCAAAAGCAATGGCTCATCATAATAGCAAAGGAAAAAATATACCGCCTGTTGTTGATGAAGTTCAACTTTAAAACTATAAGTTAAATTCTTTTTGAAAGAAAGAATAATATGAAAGTGATAGTTTCTTACAAAAAGAAACTATCACTTTCTTTTTGAAGTAGTCGTGTATGCTTTTATTCGCACCCCGACTTATAAGAAAACGTGAGTTCTGTTTTAGTTGAATTCCAGTTATTTGTTATAAAGTCTATTGTATTTATCCTTAAACCCGCACTCTTTATTTTATTCGCCACGAATTGCACTAATTACACTAATTTTTTAAATAAATTAAAATAATGATACGGTATTGTAAATAGCTAATAATAAAACACTAATAAAAATCCTTGCGGATTTTAGGTTTATCTATTTTTTATTTATTGCTCAAATCAACTATTTCAATTTCTGTAACGTTTATAAAATCTTTTGTATTGACGGTTGCAATTCTTTTAATATCGTTTGCTAACATCATTGATGCTATTTCGATGTCGTAAACCTGATTGCCTTTAGGCAGGTATTTTTGTATTAACATTTCAAAATGAGTTAAACTTTGATCGCTTGGTTTTAAGATTTCAATATTGTTTTTTAAATCCTGATAAAAGCCAAAGGTTTTTGAGAAGTCTAATTTTAATTTTGAGCAAACTGCAAAAAACTCTGATATATTTTTGGTTGTTACAAACAAATTCAACTCTTCTTTTTGCAGGAGTTCTGCTGCTTTTTTATAGAAATCAGAAGTTTCATCAAAAGCATAAATCAATACATTGGTATCAACAAGAATATTATTCATAAGCCAACTCTCTGATGTTTATATTATCCAATTGTTTGTCAAGCTTAACTGCTCCCAAAAAATTCCATTTTCTTTCCTTTTTCATTGGAGCTATTGCAGGTAATTCAATTATTGAGATTATTACATCTTTACCAATAAAATCTTTAGCATTTGAAAGGTGGATAATATCACTTTCTAATCTGGTTTGAAATGTAATTGCATTCATAATATATTATTTTATTGCAAAGTTACAACAATATTTGATTTGAAGTTTTAATACATCCACTAATTTCATGATTAATAACCCAAAAGTGATAAAGACTGCTTTTTTAGACAAGCTTTATCAAACAGAAGTTGGCGGAGTGCTGCAACAAGCTTCACTCTGACTTATAAGAAAACGGGAGTTCTGTTTTAGTTGAATTCCCGTTTGTTTTAATATAGAATGTTTGTTTTATTATTTTACTACCTTATATCCGCACACTTTATTATATCAGCCACTAATTGCACTAATTATACTAATTTTTTTAGTACATGACAAAAAATTTAACACGATGATAATCAGTTAATTGTGTGTTAAATATTTGTATAAATGACTGATATTCATTTGTTTAGCAAATTATTTACCAGATGATTTGTCTAAA
>CAIZXK010000159.1 GCA_903936865.1 uncultured Bacteroidales bacterium
TTAAAATATAGATCAATTATATTTGTTACTAAATACATATAATAGTAAAATTGCTACTATATATCGAATTATAAACGCATACAATCAACAGAAAGATAAATACTTTCTGTTGATTAATAACAATATACACTAACCGAAGCAAAATAAAAGCTTATAAAGGATAAAATGAGCATTTAGGTGTAAGTAAAAGGAAATGTATTGGATAAAACCTGATATATATTAAAAATAGTTATATTTTTGTAAGGAAATAGCAAGCACCTGTAGTGAAAATAACCTTTGTCAAAGTTTTAAACTTTGACAAAGGTTACAAAAAAAGAAAATAAAATGAACATTCGAAATGAAATACTTGAACCTGATTGTTTTTATCATATTTATAATAGAGGAATAAATGGATGTAAAATATTTGATACTAATGAGAATTACATGTTTTTTCTTCAAAAATTTGCAATTTATCTTGATGAACTTTGCGATATTTATTGCTATTGTTTAATGCCAAATCATTTTCATTTCTTATTAAAGGTAAAACCTACTAGCGAAATCGAAGAATTTGCTGGTAAGACCTTAAAATACGAATCGAAAGCAAACGCTGGATTGCATTCAACGATAAATATTGTAAGTAAGCAAATTGGAAAATTTATTAGTAGTTATAGTCAGTCATATAATAAGGTAGCAAAAAGACATGGTACTCTTTTGGAATCACCTTTTAAAAGAATTAAAATAACTTCGGATGAGCAATTAAAAAATTTAATTCTCTATATTCATTCAAATCCTTTAGATCTGGGTATTGAAATTGAAAAATATAGATTTTCTTCATATCAAGCAATTATATCTAAATCGGATACTAAAATCAAAAGAAATAAAGTTTTAGAAATTTTTGATGATATAAATAACTTTATTTATTGTCATAAATCTTTGTCAAAGTTTAAAACTTTGACAAAGATTATTGTAAGAAAATGACATTTGTAATACATAATATTTGAAAGAATCAACAGTTGGATATTAATAAACGAGAGTGTAAATTATTTTTATTATTGATAATAAGTTGTAAGCAATCAATAGATTTAAAGAAACAATCTTTAAGTAATTATTCAAAGCAGGATAGTATATTTATGCCTTGAAAATTTATGAAAATTGTTCCAAACACAGAATAAATGTCCCGTTACGGAAAAAAGCAAAGAATGCTTATTTCTCTAAACTTATGGATGAGTATGTTTTGTAATAATGGAGGCATTTTTGAGTATGTTTATCCGGTTAAAAACAAATAAATAATAAAAGCCATGAAAAAAATAAATTTATTAATAGTACTACTGGTTGGAGTAATGATGATTACTTCTTGTCAGAAAGAAGAAATTCAAGCTCCGGTTGTAGATGCTAAAAAACCTCAAAACATGAATGAATTAGTAGCAAGCCCTACATTTAACTGGAAAACCACAAAAAAATATCAGATTACAATTACTGGTAATTTTAATGATGTTATAACCATAAAATCTAAAAGTGGGATAGTTTTTCATAAAGGTTTTATGAAATCGGGAACTTCCTACAAGTTAAACCTAACAATTCCAACAAGCGAAAAGTCTATTCAACTGATTTATCACGGACAAGATGAAGAATGTGCTTTAACTCAAGCTGCAATTACCTATTCATTTAACTAAGAACAATTCATTGCGAGACAAAATTTAAAAAAATGAGAAAAACATATAAAACAAATTTTTTCAGTAGTATGCAAAAACCTAAAGCATTGCTGATTCTTATACTATTATTGATAGGTACAACTTTAAATTCAGTAGGAGCCAACTGGTATGTTTCCACAACCGGAAATAATTCTGCAGGGCATGGAACTTCATCAGGAGATCCTTTTTTAACGATAGGATATGCAATAACTGCTGCTTCGGCCGGCGATGTAATTTATGTTGCCGCAGGTATTTACAGCGAATATTTAACTGTAAATAAAGCCCTTACCATTAATGGTGCCAATGCAAATATTGCAGGAAATGGCAGCAGGGGAGCCGAAAGTAAAATTCAGAATACCAATGGAAATACAGTTTTTAGTATAAAATCTGATAATGTAATTATCAATGGATTTGAAATTACTGCACCAATTTCCAACTATGGCATTTATATTGGCGATGGCAGTGGAAATTATAATTACAGTAATGTGAGTATTATATACAATTACATACATGATGTTGGAACACAGCGTGGTTCAGGCAATGTATATGCGATTGATTATTATGTACCCAATATTGCAGCTACTACTTCAACTATTGATATTTCATATAATTACATTAATAATATTGGTAATAACGGAGGTACTTATTCACTGGCAGGTCATTGCGGTGGCATTTATTTTGCAAACAGTACTTCAACAGGTACCGTAAATAATGTAAGCATTACAAATAATATAGTTACCAATGTAAAATCAAAAGCCTTTGGCAAATATGCCTGGGGAATTGTAATTGGTACTTCCGGCACAGGTAAACTCGTTAATCCGATTATAAGCAACAATGAAATTTCTAGCATGGCAGCATCCGTTTCATCGTATGTACATGCCATCGGATTAGAGGGAAATACACCCGGAGCAATTGTTAGCAATAATAAAATAAGTTTAACAACTTCTCAGTATGGAGTATATCTTACCTCCAATTCCGGAACAGGAATAAAGATTAACAATAACAGTTTAACGAATGTAAGTAAAGGAATTTATAATTCAACCTCAAATTCGGTAGATGGCAGCTGCAACTGGTGGGGACAAACCACTTCTATTTCAGGCAAAATCTCAGGTAGTGTAAGTTATACTCCATGGTTAATAAGCGGTACAGATAACGATTTAAATTCAAATGGATTTCAACCTGCAGGTTCTTGTTATTCGCCATGTAGTTTGGAAATAATACAAATTTCTACTAACTATGCATGTGTATCGTCAAGTAATGGTAGTGCAAACTTTTCAATTAATGGTTTAGGGTCTGGGTCTTATTCATATTTATGGAAACAAGGCTCAACAATTATAGGAACAACAACAAGTATTTCAGGGCTTAATGCAGCAACGTATTCAATTACAGTTACAGATGCAAATGGATGTACTGCCACTGGTACAGCGATTGTTGGCACCAATACATTGCCTACAGGAAATATTACCGGAGGAACAAGTTCTTCTGTAAATATTGCTGTAACAGGTATTGCTCCATGGAGTGGAACATTATCCGATGGAACTCAATTTTCGGGAAGCACAAACCCGATCTCAGTATCCGTATCCCCTTCTAATGCCACAACTTATACAATTGCAGCTTTAGCGGATGCATATTGCACTTCTTCTTCAGCAGATCTTACAGGCTCCTATACCATTAATTTAAATTCAGCTACACCTGTTCCATCAATTGTTGCAGGAACTTACAATACTCCACAATCCGTAACATTATCAACAGCCACAAACGGTTCAGCAATAAGATATACCATAGACGGAAGTATTCCTACCGAAAGCAATGGAACTATTTATACACAAGCAATTAATATAACTTCAACCTTAACCTTAAAAGCAGTTTCTTATCAGGCAGGTTGGGCAAACAGTGATGTTTTTAGCGGGTATTATGTTATTTTTATTGATACAGATGGGGATGCAATTGTTGATTCTGATGATTCGTATCCAACAGATTCAACCCGTGCATTTGATAATTATTTTCCAGCTGATAATGCGGGGACTTTAGTTTTTGAAGATTCATGGCCATCAAAAGGTGATTATGATATGAATGATGTAGTAGTAGATTACAGATTTAAAAATGTAACAAACGGACAAAATAAATTGGTTGAAACTTTTGCGACCTTTACCTTAAAAGCTACAGGTGCCGGTTTCCAGAATGGTTTTGGATTTCAGTTGGCTTCAACTGATATCCCTTCTACTGCATTACAGGTTACTGGATTTAATATTCAGGAAAACTTTGTGACAGTTAGTGCGAATGGGACAGAAAGTAATCAGGCAAAACCAACCATTATTGTATTCGACAATGCATATAAAATTTTAACGCATCCAGGAGTTGGAACAGGGATAAACACTACGGTAGGTGCGCCTTATGTAACTCCGGTTGCCATTACAGTGCATATTGTCTATTCTACTGATACTTATACAGAAGATCAATTAGATATTGCAAACTTCAATCCTTTTATAATTATTAATAAAGTAAGGGGAAAAGAAGTGCATTTGCCGGATTATGAACCAACAACACTGGCTATTCCAACATACCTGGGAACAATTGATGACAATTCGGATCCTTTGCTAAGCAGATATTACAAAACCAAGAATAACCTGCCATGGGCTTTAAATCTTTATAATAATTTCAGCTATCCTAACGAGAAAACAGAAATAACCAATGCTTATCTCCACTTTATTGATTGGGTAATTAGTAACGGCAATAGCTATACTGACTGGTATTATAATACAGCAGAAGGATATAGAAACAATTCCAATATCTATGTTCCGGTGGTAGTAAAAAAATAAATTCAGAATTAATAAAATTAAAAAAGACTATCATGTTGTGTGGTAGTCTTTTTTTGTTTGAAAAAAAAACCTGTTACTACTGTTATTTTTAAAGATACTATTAGTGACTTCTAAAATTGCTTTTTCTTCGTTGAACTTTGACAAAGTTTTTTCCTGCAAAACAATAATTGATTATTAATGTGTTATACAATCAAATGCAACTTTGTCAAAGTTCTCAATATCTGCGATTTATTAAAATTTTAATGAAGTATTATTTTAAAGAAACTATTATATATAGCACAAAGAAACCAATAAAAAAAATAATTTATATATTTGTAGCCATAAATGCTGCGATTGTAAACAGAAATATTATTAAACATTTTTAGTCGAATTCAAAGATGAATATTCAGTAAGCTTTTTAAAATTAGAAAAATACTATTTTTGTAAAATTCAATATATAATGAAATCACATGTATCACACAACATTACAACTAACCTTTGAAGATAAAAAAGAATTAAAATATAACTGTAGGGCAGGAATAATTGTTCCTATATTATTCTTTCTGATAAGTTCTTCTATTATAACCTATGTAGAATTTTATAATATGAAAGAAATTGTATGTTCATTCACTAAAATACAAATTATAATATTTTCAGAATTTATTGTATTAATCATCAGTTTCTTAATTGGTTACTTAATGATTCATAAACAGGTTTCAGATATAATAAATGGAGAAAAAATAATTGAAATCAAAAAGATAAGCCAGAAAGACCAAATGGAAGATTATGAAGCAGGAAGCGGAGCAATGTATATAGGTCAGGAAATGAGTGCTTTTCAAAAATACTCAATTATTGTTGAAAATTATCTTTACCGGGTTGATAAAGAATTATATGAAGCTGCTAATATTGGAGATGAAGTATATTTTCATTATGCTCCGATTAGTAAGTATCTGATTAAAATTACATTAAA
>CAIZXK010000160.1 GCA_903936865.1 uncultured Bacteroidales bacterium
CCTGATTTGAGGGTGCAAAAGTATTGTTATTTTTTGAAACAGCCAAATCTTTTTTGATTTTTTTTCTTATTTATTGTTTCTTTTCTGAAAAAGTAATTGATAATGATAGATATAAATATTAATAAAAATATATTTGAATGTTTTTTAGATTTCTTGAAAAATATATTGTATATTTATCGAATGATTTTTTAATTTTTTAATTTATAAGTAAAAACATTTATTAAACAAGCAATAACATACTAATATTCTAACTTATATACATTTAATGAAAGGGAAAGTTGTAATTATTACAGGTGCTTCTTCTGGTATTGGAAAAGCATTATCACAGAAATTAGCAGAAATGGGAGCTAAGGTAGTTTTGGCAGCACGAAATGTTGAGGAAATAAATAATATATCAGAGCTTTTAAATGGCAATTCCTATGATACAGTTGCAATAAAAGTTGATGTGACAAAAGAAGAGGATTGTGAAAAACTTATTAATATCACATTAGCAAAATATGGAAAAATAGATGTTTTAGTAAATAATGCAGGGATTTCAATGCGTGCTGTTTTTGAAGATGTTGATTTAAAGGTAATACATCAATTAATGAATGTAAATTTCTGGGGTAGTGTTTATTGTACAAAATTTGCATTACCATATTTGTTAAATTCGAAAGGAAGTATTGTTGGCGTTTCATCAATTGCCGGTTTTAAAGGATTGCCAGGAAGAACCGGATACTCTGCCTCTAAATTTGCTTTACAAGGATTTCTGGAAGTAATTAGAATTGAAAATTTAAAGAAAGGTTTGCATGTTTTAATTGCTTGTCCTGGATTTACTGCAACTAATATTCGTAAAACTGCATTAAACAAAGTTGGTTTGCAACAAGGAGAAACACCAAGAGATGAGAATAAGATGATGACAGCAGATGAAGTTGCTGATAGGATTATTAATGGAATTGTAAGAAGAAAACGAACAGTTATTATGTCAAGTGATGGAATTTTAACAGTGTTTCTAAATAAATTTTTTCCAGCATTTGTTGATAAACTCGTTTATAATCATATGGCAAAAGAAGTAGATTCGCCATTTAAATAGCTTAAATAATATTCTATATGAAAAAAAATGAAATGGAAATAAAAATCAAAGTAGGATTTGGTGACATTAAATTTGGAATGTCTCCGGAAGAGATTTTTTCAATTTTAGGGGAGCCTCAGGAGGTTGAAAATTTGGAAATTGATGATGATAATACTACAATAATTACCCATTATTTTGATAAGGAATTCTCGTTGTTTTTTGCAAACTCAAGAAAACCTCATCTTGAATGTATTGAATCCAGTAATAGAAACACATCCGTTTTTGGGAAACAAATCTTTTTGTTGAATGAATGTGAAATTATTGAATTATTTAAATCAAATGGATTTGATAATATTGAAACAGAAACTGAAGTCTGGGGTGAAAAACGATTGACATTTGAAGATGCAATGATTGACTTCTATTTTGATGAAAAGCAACTTTCTGTTATAAGTTGGGGCGTTTTAATAAACGAAAACGGTGAAATCAGCTAATAGATTTGTTTTTATTATAAATGAAAAAATTTTTCTAACAGCTTACTGGCTACAGTTTTATCAATAGGGAAAGTTAATTGCTTTTCCAGGAAACTATCAATCTTTGCCCATCTAAATAGTTGAGCATCTTCAATTTCTTCTTCAAAAGAGAAAATCGATTGATGAATTTTTATCTGAGTGGGATTTTTTAATTTAATTTTATAATAAATACTTATTAGTTGTTGTGGTTCATTTATTAAAGCTGTTTCCTGAAAAAAATCAGTTGTATAAAAATGCTCCAAAATATCTATTTTCTGGTTCATTTCTTCCATAAATTCACGATGTAAACATTCAATTGTTCCTTCGCCAAATTTTAATCCTCCACCAGGAAATTTTGTCATTTTCATGCCATAATGAATCTCGTCGGTTAATAATACTTCATTCAATTTATTAAAAACCAGTCCATATACTCTGATGTTAAATTTTGAAATCCTATTCATATTATATCTTTCATAATTAATGATTATGGGAATTGTGCTTGCAACTACAGATTTCAATAATCTTCATTGCTCTTATAATGTGTCTTTTACCAGCCGGGCCAGGTAATAATTCCAATTTAAATCCTACATTTTTCATTGCTCTTTTTACATCTCCTTTTGAAGAATATGTAGTTAAAATTCCATTATTTTTCATTGAATTGAAAATTTTTCTAAAAATATCTTCTGTCCATAATTCAGGTTGAAATTGTGGTGAAAAAGCATCAAAATAGACGATATCAAATACATTATCAGTCAATTGAATATCCTGGATTTTAGCATTTACTTTGTTTAATATAAAATTGTCTGATACATAAAAAGGTATATTCCAAGGTTTTTGATGAATATCAGTTAATATATTTTTAAGCTTTTGATTATTTAATACTTCAGAATAATTAAGTTGTAAATAAATTTCGTTCTCTATCGGATAAGGTTCTATTGCTATGTAATTGATTTTTACTCCACTAAATTCAGATTCAGAGTAACTTAGCAATGCATTTAAACCTGTTCCAAACCCAATTTCTAAAATATTGATATTGTTTGAAATAACTTTTGCTGCTTTTAATCCAGCTTCAATAAATATATGTTTCGATTCCTGGATTGCACCATGAGTTGAATGATAATGTTCTCCAATATTTTCATTAAAAACAGTATGTGAATTATCATCTGTTATTACTAATTTTGTCATTTATTTTTTTTATTATAAAGTAAATGTATTTGAGAAATTGTATATGGCATAATATCTTCACCTTTTTTTATTGCTGAAGGAAAAATGTAATAAAATAATTTATTTCCTGATCCAAGTATAATAGTCTGCGAAATATCTTCGTATTCAATATTTTCTGCACTAATATCTGAGATAAAAAGAGTTAAACTATTTGTTGATTCCTGATACCAGTATATATTGTTTCCTATTGATAATAAATAATTTGTATTATCTACTTTGATAACATCATTTAATTTTCCAACAGGCATTAAATGAGGATTATAATATGTCTGATTTTCAATACTAAACCAAGACATTGCTGCATTATTATTCTGGTCGTTACCAAATATATATATATGATCATCATTCTTATATAACATAGATTTAATGTTAATTGAAAGATTTGTACTGTTCTTTAAACTTCCTGTCGGAAAATAATAAACATTCAGTAAACGTAAAGATGATGTTTTGCTTTTTTCTTCAACTATTAAATAATTTTTAATTCTTATTGTCTTTTTGGGTATAAAATTTAAATTAGTAGTTGCATTAAAATTAATGTTTGAGAATCTATTATAACCAACTATGTATGACTGGCTACATGAAACGAATAATATATCATTATCAAAATATAAATTTTCAAAACTTGGAAATGGAGGGTTGTTGTCAGGCAAAATACTCCATGATAAAGAGTTATCTTTTAATTCGTAAGCATTTAAATTGCTATTAGTATTACCACAAATATATAATTGCTGATAATTTTGATTTATTTCAGAAGAAACATAATCACCTGAATAGTCTATAATCTGATGATTTACAGAATCAATATAATAAATATTGAATAAATTGGAATTTACCTTATTAATTGAAATTATACCCTTGAATTCTCTTTGAATTCCTTCGATATTAATAGCTCTAAATAAGTTCTTTTCATTTTCACCATCCGAAGCTCTAACTTTAACATAATAAATTCCTGAATTTAAATTAAAATCATCAATACAAATAAATTCATTGATGTTAATTTCTTTTACATTGGGTTGTAAAATAATACGATCACTAACAGGTATGAAATCAGTAGAAACAATTACAATTTCAATAAGAGATATGTTCTTGTTATCTATAACATTAGCCAATATATTTACAGTATCATTTATTTTATAATTCCTAAACTCATTCGGTGAATTTATTATTATTTGAGGAATAATTGTATCTTCATCTTTCTTACAAGAATAGCACAAAACACAGATTATAAGTGTTGTAACTAAAATTATTTTTTTATTTCTCATTCATCAAAGTTATAAAATAAATTTATTTATATCGAAAATGATTTATTATTTATACTTTTATGGTTTTAAAATAAGAAAAATGTTAGAAAATATTACACTTTCAAAAGTATTGTTTTTAGATATAGAAACCGTACCTGCCTATTCATCTTATGAACAACTGAATGAGCGGTTAAAGAAATTATGGAATCGAAAAACACAGAATATTTTAAGATCAGATTACAGTTTTGATGGAGAAAAAACACCTGAAGCAGTTTATGAAAGAGCAGGAATTTATGCTGAATTTGGTAAAATCATTTGTATATCTACAGGTTTTATTTCAGAGAACTCATTTAGAATAAAATCTTTTTATGGAAAAGATGAAAAAACAATTCTTATTAATTTTTCAGAAATGCTCAACAAATATTTTAACACTCCAAGCCATTTTCTTTGTGCTCACAATGGTAAAGAGTTTGATTATCCATATATTGCCAGAAGAATTTTAATAAATGGAATTAAGTTGCCTAAATTATTGGATATTGCAGGAAAAAAACCATGGGAAATTACGCATCTTGACACAATGGAATTATGGAAGTTTGGTGATTATAAGAGTTATACTTCACTCGAATTGCTTACTGCAATCTTTGATATTCCAACTCCTAAAAACGATATTGATGGAAGCCAGGTAAGAAATGTTTATTATGAAGAAAATGACTTAGAGCGGATTGTAACTTATTGTCAGAAAGATACTTTAGCTGTAGCTCAAATTCTTTTGAAATACAGAGGTGAAGAAATTATAAAAGAGGAAAACATAATTTATGCATAAAAAGTATAATCTTTAAATATCTGATTAAATAAAGACAAATTTATAATTTTGTTTTATTTATATTGTACAAAATCAGTTACTTAAAAATTGAGAAATGAACAGGAAACTCTTTGCTTAATTCGCCTGAATAATAAAATTCAAAAGCTAACGAGCCAAATGTGTAAACTTTTTCATTTACAATAATTCGTGAACCTCCTACACTTGGATTTTCTTTTGGTTTTGAAACTTCATAACCTAAATTAAATAGAGTTGCTAAAACTTCAGGACGTTGTGAAATAGTAAAGCCAGCTTTTTGCCATTGCTCATTTATCTGACGAATAGAAAGGGCAGCATAAAGATAGGAATAATAGTGATTTTTGCTATTCGTTAATCGTATATATCTTTGATTTTGAATTACTGAATCAGGAAAATTTAATAAATGTTCATATTTTTCACCAATATAAAAAGGAGATTTTTTGTCTTTTAAATATTTTTCTGTTTTGATAGCTGTAACTTCTTTAATTCCTGTTACTCCTAATGAATATTTTGTTTCTGTTGTCAATATTTTTAAAGGTTGCATCCATTTTTTAAATGCTTCTCTGTTAGAATGAAATAAACGAATTTGTTCTCCAATTAAAACAGAAACAATCATTCGCGAACAAACTCCACTAACTTTTTCAACACTATCAATCACTTTTTCATCTTTAAGTATTGATGCCTTGAGTACTTGCCACTCTTCTGTATTCATCCATTCAAATAAATTGTGTTTTTTAAGACTATCATTTGGAATTTCTCTTGGTGAAGGAATGTTGATTTTGCTAATTTCTTCCTGATATACTTTATTATCTTTAAGTTTTAAATCTAATGCATCAAACATTTTTTCTGTAGCAGCAATATCTTGATTATGAGTAAACGAATTCAAAATCAAGTTGGCGTTTTGTGGATAAAATTCATTAAGTACCAAGATTTTTGAATAAAGCAATGCTTTTCTTTTATTTATATCGTAAGCAGAATCAGAAGTTGATATTTTATACTCTTTTTCAGATAATTTTTGGAAATATCTATCATTAAAATCAATACTTCCACCATGCTTAGTCAAATTTAACTTTACTGCAAAAAAAACAGTTGTTAAAACAAAACCTACTAGTGCAAAAGCAATCAGGGAAATATAAATCAGTATTTTAAGCCATTTTCTCTTATCGATAAAACCAATCATTATTTTATGTAATTTTAATTTGCAAAATTATAAAAAATACTGAATTTCTAAATAAAACTTATTAATTTATAGGAATATAGATTCATGTATTTTGTAAACAATTTTATTACTTTTGTAAAAAACTTTCTATGGATATTTTACTTATAATAATGGGATCTATTTTAATAATTTCAGGATTATTAGGTTGCTTTTTGCCAATATTACCAGGGCCACCACTATCCTATTTTGCTTTGATTTTGTTACAGTTTACTTCGAAGAAACCATTTACTACTAATGAATTAGCTGTATTAGCAATGGCAACAATTATAGTTACAGCTCTGGATTATTTTGTTCCGATTTGGGGGACTAAAAAATTTGGTGGAAGCAAATATGGAGTATGGGGTAGTACAATTGGATTGATAGCTGGAATGTTTTTATTTCCTCCATTTGGGATAATTATCGGACCTTTTATTGGTGCATTAATTGGTGAATTGGTAGCAGGTAAAAATTCTCAATTTGCATTAAAATCTGCTTTTGGATCTTTTATTGGATTTATAACAGGAACTTTTCTTAAATTAATTACCTCATTTGTAATAACATGGTATTTTTTTAAAGCTCTGTTTTAATAAAAGGATTATAATTTAAAACAAAACTTTAATTAACGATTATTATGTCTGATTTTCTTCATATATTTGTTAAGAATAAAAGTAAATTTATTTTCATATTAATTCAATTAAAATGGAAAATACAAATATCTCATTTATACCACTTAACGATACCTCTGTTAGAACGATGGAAGTAAATATTGAGAAAGAAGCAAGTATAAAATTTGAGCAGGAAGTACATCAGAAAATTATTGATGTGTTTGCTGATTATGATAAATTTATTTTCAATTTAAAAAATATTGAAGTAATTGATTTATCTTTTATTCAATTACTTTTATCAATTCAAAAAACAGTAAAATCTAGTAATAAAAAAATATCTTTCAATATAGAACTTCCTGAAAATCTATTAAGTATCATAGAGAATTCAGGATTTAATATTAAAAAAGATTTCGAATCATAAAAAGCACTTATAAAAAATGAAAACAATACTATTTGTTGATGATCATGCAAGTATCAGGGAGTTGGTAAATGAAATACTGAAAGGAAAAGGCTATGAAGTTTTATTAAGTGATGATGGCAAAAATGCTTTGCAATATTTTGATGGCAGAATAATAGACTTGTTAATCACTGATTTACACATGGAAAAGATGGATGGAATTGAATTAACCAAAAATGTGAGAAATAATTCGATATACAAACATTTACCTATAATTGTATTAACAACCGAATCTCAATATGATAAGAAAATAGAAGCTAAGCAAGCTGGTGCAACTTGTTGGATTGTAAAACCATTTGATGCAGAAAATCTGATAAAAGTGATTAATAAACTAATAAGGTAGAGGCAATGCAAAAAACAATTTTGGTAGTAAATGACTCAAGTTTAACAACACGAATTATTTGTACTTCATTGCAAAAAGAAGGTTTTATTACTATACCTGCTCTTGATGGGAAAGATGCTATCCCTTTACTTGACAAGTATAATTTTGATTTAGTGATTACAGATTTGAATATGCCAGAAATGGACGGTATTCAGCTTACTAAACAAATCAGGGCTCATAAAAATCATAAGTATATACCCGTTTTATTCCTATCAGGTAATGAAAGTAATGATAAAACCAAAGAGGCAAAAGAAGCAGGTTCTTCTGCTTGGATTTCAATGCCTTATGATGCTAAAAAAATGCTAATTGCTATTAATAAATTTTTAAGATAAATGGAAGATTTTACTGCTAAATTTAAAGAAGAAGCAATTGATCTTATGAATGATCTGGAATCTGCTTTACTTGTTTTGGAAGCACATCCGGAAGATAAGGCTCAGGTTTCCCTTATATTTAGAGCTATGCACTCTTTAAAAGGTACAGGATCAATGTTTGGCTTTGATAAAATAAGCAGTTTTACTCATAATTTAGAAACCATTTATGATTTTATTAAAGAAGATAAAATAATTGTAAATCAAGAAATTATAAATCTAACACTTTCGTCAGTCGATGTTATTAAATCCTTGCTCGATGATGACTCAAAAGTAAATTCTGAAATAAATAATCTTTATAATGAAATCTCAAAAAAAATTATTGATTTAATTTCTTCAACAGATAAAGAATGGGAAAATAAGCCCAAAATTCAACAAATAATTACAACTAAAACGGAGTTAGATAAAACCAGTACTTATTTTATTAGTTTTATTCCAAATGAAAATATTTTCAGAAATGGGACTAATCCACTTTATTTGCTTGACGAACTGGCATGTATGGGGGATTCGATTGTAATTCCTCATATTGATTCAATCCCTGAACTTAAATCTTATTCACCTTCGATGTGCTATACCTGGTGGGAGATATTATTGGCAACAAATCAAAGTTTAGATGATATAAAAAATGTATTTATTTTTGTTGAAGATGATTGTCAATTGGAAATTAATTTTATTTCCTCATTAAACTTATTAGATGACAAAGATTTTAAAACAAAATTCATAAATAAACCTCCTGAAAAAAAAGTAAAAGGTTTTGACCAAACAAAAGCATTCATTGAGCTCTTTAATAAAGAGAAAGAGAAAAAGCATATTAATATTACAATTCCTAAAGTGAATATTAAAGAGAGTAATATTTCGAGTATAAGGGTTTCAACAGATAAGTTGGACGACCTATTAAAGCTTGTAAGCGAAATGATTACTGTTCAATCAAGATTGAGTTCTTATTCCGAAATAGTTAAAGAACCTGAATTGATCAACATTTCTGAAAATATTGCTAAACTAACCCGACAGTTAAGAGATAATGCTTATAAAATATCTCTTATTCCAATAAATACAATGCTTATAAGGTTTCAACGTTTGGTAAGGGATCTTTCGGTTGAATTAAATAAAGAAGTTTCTTTTGAATCAATAGGAGGTGAAACTGAACTTGATAAAAAAATAGTGGAATATATTACCGATCCTATATTACATATTTTACGTAATTCACTCGATCATGGTATTGAAGATAAAGAAAGCCGGATAAAAAAAGGAAAATCCGAAAGAGGTAAAATAAGGTTAAAAGCTTATTATTCCGGAGCTAATGTAATTATTCAGATAAAAGATGATGGGAAAGGTATAGATCCGGATGTAATAAAAAACAAAGCAATTGAAAAAGGAATTATTGCTCCAAATTCAATTTTAGGTAAAAGAGATATTTTTAATTTAATTTTTCATCCTGGATTATCAACAGCAAGTTTGATTACTGATGTATCTGGTAGAGGTGTTGGTATGGATGTGGTTCGACGGAATATCAATGATATCAGAGGCGAAGTTGAAATTGACTCTGTTTTGGATAAAAGTACAACAATTACATTAAAACTACCTCTTACACTATCAATAATCGATGGTTTGTTGGTAAAAGTCGCAGATACTATTTTTGTAATTCCTTTAAATTCAATTTATAAAATTTATGCAGTTCATCTTAAGATGATTGAAAATAATTTTTATAACCTAATTGCATTAGATGGAAAACAAATCTCTTATTTTCATTTGAAAGAAGAGTTTAACATGCCAAACAAAAGTACAAAACAAATATTACATGCAATTGTAGTTTTTTTTGAAGACAAGTTAATAGCCCTGATAGCAGATAATGTAATTGGAGAATATCAGGCTGTAGTTAAGCCTTTGGGTAAATTGTACAATTTTCAGGAAATTATTTCCGGAGCAACAATTTTAGGAGATGGAACATTAGCTTTGGTTATGGATACTAATAAGATTATTAATAAATTTTCAAATCAAATCAATAATAAAATTAAAGGAGAATAAAATGAATGAAGAAATAAAAAGTTTAAATAGCTATTTATCTTTTAGAATTGGAGATACTTCTTTTTGTGTAAACGTAAATAAAGTATTAAATATACTTGAATTGATGAAAATTACAAAAGTACCTCAATCTCCTGAATATATGCTAGGTGTGATTAATCTTAGAGGAGAAGTTTTACCTGTAGTTGATGCAAGGATAAAATTTGGGATTCCTATTAAGGAAAATACAGCAAATACCTGTATTATAGTTATGGATATTGAATTTGAAAAAGAAATGGCACATATTGGATTATTAGTTGATGGAGTTATGGAAGTGTTTGAAATAGAAGATGAAGCACTTTTGCCTCCACCAGGTATAGGTAGTAAATACAAATCTGATTTTATTAAGGGAGTATTTAAATTAGAAGATGAATTTGTTATGCAATTAATAATAGATAAAGTATTTACATCAGATGAATTAATTGTAGTTAATGAATCAGGAAATGAACTTACAACATAAATTTAACAATAAAGAATATTTTTATGAAATTCAATAATCTTAGAATTCCAATTAAGCTGACAATAGGTTTTGGTCTGGTTATGATATTAGCTGGGTTACTAACACTTTATAGCTGGTTTAGCATAAAAAACCTTATTGCTGATTATAGAAAAAATGATAATAAAAAAGAGCTTATTATCTTGAATAACAATATTAAATTGCAGTTAAGCAACTTTGTAAGTTCTATAGATTTTACAAAAGCACAAAACGTTAAAGATAATTTCTTAAAAACAAATGAAATAATAAAATATGAAGTTGAAAAAAATGAAATTGATTTTATTGGTATTTGGCATCAATTGGCAGAAATGCATGAAATCAGCGAAAATAATTTTGAAGAATTAAACAAAATTATAATTCAACTTAATGAGAAAGAGTTGATTTTGCAAAAGAAAGAAGTAAATTTGAATGAGATTATAAAAGCAGAGGTAAAAGATGATCAATCATTAAATCAACTTCAGATTTATAGAAATGACTTCAAACTAACTTCAAGCAATAATTCTTTACAATTATATCTGAATACGCTTAATTCAATCAAACTTAAATTTGCTAAAAGTGAAGAATCTTTAAAAATAATTTCTGAAATTCAGGCTGATTTAGAATCATTTACTAATCAATATTTGTTGGCAAACAATATGCTAATTGAACTTAATAAAAACATTGACGAAACCATAACATATTGCCATTCGAATGAATTATCCTTTTCAGGAGAATCCGAAATTGTTTTGAGGGAAATAACAATAATAATGCTGATAATTACTTTTATAGCTGCAGTTTTAGCTGTAATTATTGCAGAATTTATTAAAATCAGCTTATCAAGAGGATTGCGTAAAGCTGTAGATTTGGCACAATTAATAGCTAAAGGAGATTTAACTATTAATATTGAAGAAAAGTATTTAAAAAGAAAGGATGAAATTGGGGATTTGGTAAATGCGATGAATGTTATGATGTTGAAATTGAGGGAAATAGTTATGAGTATCATTACAGGTTCCGAAAATATTTCAGCTGCCAGTCAGGAAATGAGTTCAAATTCCCAGCAAGTATCACAAGGTGCTTCTGAGCAGGCATCTTCTGCAGAAGAAGTTTCATCATCGGTTCAGGAAATGTCATCAAACATCCAGCAAAATGCTGATAATGCTATTCAAACAGAAAAAATAGCAGTCAAAACTTCAATCGAAATAGAAGAGGCAAGTAATAATGTAAATATTACAATTGATTCAATGAAAGAGATATTAGCAAAAGTCTCAATAATAAGTGATATTGCCTTTCAAACCAATATATTGGCATTAAATGCAGCCGTTGAAGCAGCAAGAGCAGGTGAACATGGAAAAGGTTTTGCAGTAGTTGCATCGGAAGTCAGGAAGTTAGCTGAAAGAAGCCAGGAAGCTGCAACTGAAATTAATGAATTATCTAAATCAACAGTTGATTCTGGAATTATTTCTGGACAGCTATTGTCAAAATTAGTTCCAGACATTCAAAAAACAGCAAGTTTGGTTCAAGACATCGCATCGGGAAGTATGGAACAAAATACAGGTGCTGAACAAATAAATATTGCTATTCAACAACTTAATCAGGTTATTCAGCAAAATGCTGCAGCTGCTGAAGAAATGGCAACAAGTTCAGAAGAGCTTGAATCCCAATCACAACAAATGCTGGAATTAATAAATTATTTTAAAACAGGCCATTTAATTTCAACAAAAACATTACACAAAAGGAAAAATAATATTATTCAAACTGAAAATAATGTTATTTTTAATCCCAAAACTACAAAAGGATTTAAATTAAATTTAGGCAAGAATGACAGTATTGATAATGAATATGAAAGATTCTAATTAAAAATAAGAATAGAAATTTATGATAATTCCTGATAAAAATGACTTTTTTAAAATTAAAAAATTAACGGATGCTGATTTTAATAGACTTAGCTCATTAATTTACAATGAGCTGGGGATGAAAATGCCAAGTCAGAAAAAAGTATTGCTAGAGGGAAGGTTACATAAACGATTAAGAGAATTAAATTTTCATTCATTTAAAGAATATATCGATTTTATACTTACAGAAGGTGAATACAATGGGGAACTTGTTACAATGTTTGATTTAGTTACAACTAACAAAACTGATTTTTTTCGAGAATCAAAACATTTTGATTTTTTCTCAAGTACTTTCTTAGTAGATTATTATAACAAACATCCAAAACAAACTCTAAAGATTTGGAGTGCAGGTTGTTCAAGTGGTGAAGAGGTATATACTTTGGGTATGATAATTCAGGAATTTAAAGAAAATAATCCGAATTTTGATTATCAGATTTTTGGCTCTGATATTTCAATGCGAATGATACATTCTGCATCTTTGGCAATTTATCCTGATTCCAGAATTGGTGATATACCTTATAATTTGAAAAAAAAATATCTGCTTAAAAATAAAGATCAATCAAAAAGAATGATTAGAATAGCTCCCGAACTTAGAGAAAAAACAACATTTTTCAGACATAATCTTATGGAAGAAAATTATAATAATTTAGATATGTTTGATGCCATTTTTTGTAGAAATGTATTAATATATTTTGATTCGAATACCCAAAAACAGGTTATTAGAAAACTAACATCAAATTTAAAACAAGGCGGTTATTTGTTTTTAGGACATTCGGAAACAGTAAATAATGCAACAGGTGATTTGTTACATATTCAACCATCTGTATATTTAAAGAAATAATATTTAAAGAAATAATAATAATGAACGACGAAGAATTATTAAAAGAATTAGAAAAACGATTTAATAATAATAAACAATCGTTACTGGAATTGGAACAATTGTATTCGCAACTTAAAGTTGTGAATAAGAAATTAGAAGAATCTGAAGAGTTAAAAAGCCATTTTATATCAAACATCAGAAATGAAATTATAAATCCTTTTGCTTCAATAATGGGACTTGCAAAAGAACTCTCCATTTTAAATAAGGCTGATTTAGAAAAAGTAAATTCATTTGGGAAAATGATTTATTATGAAGCATTTGATTTGGATTTTCAATTAAAAAATATTTTTGCTGCTGCAGCTATT
Organism: uncultured Bacteroidales bacterium; assembly: GCA_903936865.1. Taxonomy (GTDB): domain Bacteria; phylum Bacteroidota; class Bacteroidia; order Bacteroidales; family JACABE01; genus JACABE01. Next base: position 13,487 of record CAIZXK010000160.1, read on the forward strand.
GAAGCCGGAGATTTATCACCTGATATTACTGAAATAGATATTGATAAGTTTTTTAAAAATATAATACAGTTTTATCATGTTAAAGCATCTGATAAAAAAATCGTTTTAGATTATGATTATGAGGATTTAACAGATTCAAAAAGCAATGTTTTTAAAACCGATGCCGAAAAACTAAGACTTATAATTACTAATTTATTGATAAATGCGATTGATAATAGTAATGAATCTTCAGGAAAGGTTATAATTAAAGTCAGGTTAAATCATGAAAGCTTAATGTTTTCAGTAAAAGATTTTGGCAAAGGGATTAAAGATGAAGATCTGGAAATAATTTTTGATCGATTCAAACGATTAAATACACATATTCATACTCTTAATAAAGGGCATGGATTAGGATTATCAATAGCCGGAAGTTATGCTGAAATTCTTGGTGGAAATATAAAAGTTGAAAGTCAATTGAACATAGGTAGTTCTTTTAATGTTTTTATATCTGAAGCCAATGATAATAAACCTAGGTTGGGTTTTGTTGAAGATGATGCTGAATTTTTTACTGATAACGAAGAAATGATCTTTTAAAAATCCTTATGGAAAAAATTGAAAATATAGAAAAATATTATTTATTTCCATCATCAGTGTTTGTAAATATTGCACCTACTCAAGTAACAACAGTTTTAGGATCTTGTGTTTCAGTTTGTTTGATAGATATTAAAAGAAACATCGGTGGAATAAATCACTATATGTTACCTCTATGGAATGGCAGCGGACTCGCTTCGCCTAAATATGGAAACATTGCAATTGATAAGCTTATTGAAAGAATGATTTTTATAGGTTCAAGAAAAGAAAACCTACGTGCAAAAGTTTTTGGAGGTGGTAATGTTTTGGAATCATCAATTAATTTCTTCAATGTAGGAGAACGAAATCATACATTGGCAATTGAGATGCTTGAAAATGAAAATATTCCAATTATTGCAAAAAGCATTGGAGGTGAAAAAGGAAGGAAAATTATATTTAATACGTTTACTGGAGAGGTAATGTTGAAATTTTTAAACAGAATTTCAACCTAATAAATAAAAGCTATGGATAAAATAAAAGTTTTGATTGTTGATGATTCATCATTGGTAAGGCAGGCAATTTCTTCAATTCTGGAAACAGACAAAGAAATTGAAATTATTGGAAAAGCAAGCAATCCTTATGAAGCTGCCGATTTTATTAAAGATCAGATTCCTGATGTAATAACATTGGATATTGAAATGCCTAAAATGGATGGGTTAACTTTTCTGAAAAAGATAATGTCGCAGCATCCAATACCGGTTGTAATAATATCGAAAATTGCTGAAAAAGGTTCAGAAAAAGCATTGTTAGCATTAGATTATGGTGCAGTTGAAGTAATTGCAAAACCTCAGATGGTATCTCAGCATATATTTAATGATTCAAAAATAATGTTGTGCGATGTTATAAAAGCGGCCTCAAAAGCAAGACTAAAAAGAATAGCTCCAAGTAAAGGGATAATTGTTGAACCTAAGCTTTCAGCTGATGTAATGCTTACTAAAAAATCACCTAAAGTTAATGTAATTAATAGCGAAAAAATAATTGCAATTGGTGCTTCAACTGGAGGTACGGAGGCTATTGCCAGTATTCTAAAAGATATTAATTCAAACTGTTCCGGGATTTTAATTGTACAACACATGCCAGAGTTTTTTACAAAAGCTTTTGCAGATAGATTAAATGAATTGTATAATATAGAAGTTAAAGAAGCTGTAAATGGAGAAATTGTTACCAAAGGGAAAGTTTTAATTGCACCAGGTAATAAGCACATGATGCTGAAGAATTCAGGAACTAATTATTTTGTTGAAATTAAAGATGGTCCATTGGTTAATCGGCATAGACCCAGTGTAGATGTTTTATTCAGATCTGTTGCACAAAATGTTGGGCAAAACGCTATGGGAATTCTACTGACTGGGATGGGCGATGATGGTGCAAAAGGATTGCTTGAAATGAGAGAAGCCGGAGCTCAGACTATTGCTCAGGATGAAAAAACAAGTGTTGTTTTTGGAATGCCTCGTGAAGCAATAGCTTTAGGTGCAGCCATAAAAATATCTCCTTTATCATTAATAGGTATTCATATCAATAATTTCTAACTAGGTAATGAAAGTAAATAATTTCTCTTACAATCATTTAATTATTCAATGTCAATTCTGCATCATTTCTTAGAATGGCAGTAAGTATATCTATTATACTGTTCAAAACGATTGGAATGTAATCTTGAATGGTTGAAATAGCGATTAGAACAGTTGTAAAGGCATTTAGAATGATTAAATTGGTGTTTAGAACAGTTGAAATGGTGTTTAGTACAAATAAAAGGGCATTTAGAACAATTGAAATGGTGTTTTGAATGATTGATATGGCATTTAGAACAGTTGAATGGCGTCAAGAACGATTAAGCCCCCCTCATAATGATAAATGAGGCATATTTAGTTCATGGACTTACCTCTAAATATTGTTAAAGAATGTTTTTAATAGGGTTTCGATATAGAATTACACTCCCTGCTAAAACTATATTTCAGAAAGAATCAATAAAAAAGGAAAATAATTTCGTTTTATCAATTTAATAAGGATATTCTATAAAATTGAATCAACAATAATACTATCTGATTAAAGTTAGTGTTCCTTTCTTGGTTTTTATTTCGTTAAATTCTAAGCCTTTGTATTGGATAAGCCAAACATAAATGTCAGATTTTGCATTATTACCTAAATATTTTCCATCCCAGCATTCAGTAGGATTATTCGTTTCAAAAATTAATTCTCCCCATCTGTTAAATATAGAAAACCGGAAATAAGTAAAATCGCAATAATGTTTTGCGGCATAACAATCATTTAAGCCATCATTACTGGGTGTGAAAGCATTAGGGATATATAAATCACAATCACAATTTTTAGTAATTAATAAAAAATCATCTGTTGAAACTCCACATTTATTTTTTGCAGTAACTGTATATAACCCAGATTCGTTAATAATTCGCTTATGTTCAGTTAAGCCATTATCCCAAATTAAACTATAAGTTTCTAAGGGAATAGATAAGGTAATGCTTTGACCTTCACAAATTACTTTGTCTTCAGGTAATTGGATATAAGGAGGACTTATGTATTTAATATCAATACTATCTACAAACCAGCATCCTCCGGCATTTATCTTAAGCCAATACAATCCAGGTTGTTTAACTAAAAAAGTTGAAGTTGTATCTCCATTTTGCCAGTTATAACTTGCTATAACATTAGATATTATATTACTACCCAAAAACAAAGTGTCGTTAAAACATAGAATGGAGTCGTTTCCTAAACTAAAGTTTAAAACTGGAAAATTTATATGAATACTTTTTGTTATCGTATCAGTTTTGCAAAAACCAAATATAATAAGGCTGATATGATAAGTTCCGGTATCATTGAAATTATGTGCTGGATTATAAGATGTTGAGGTGTTTTCAATACCTGATGATAAGTCGCCGAAATCCCATTTTAAAGAATCAATTGTTGAGTAATCACAATCAGAATAAAATTGAATCTGTTTACATATATCAGTAACAGTGTCTTTTATAAATGATTCTGGAGGGTAATGTATGTTAATGTTTTTAATAACGGTATCAAAATTATTACAGGGATGATAAAACACAGTTTTAATAACATAACTTCCTGTATCACTAAATGAATGCTGAGGTTTATAAGTGTTTGATGTATTATTAATCCCCGAATTAATGTCGCCAAAATCCCATATAACAGAATCCAGATCAGCACTATCACATATTGGTGTAAAATTCAGATTAAGGCATCGTTGGGTATAAGTAATTTCATTGTCGATATCAAAGTATTGTTGAGAAAAGGTTGGTAAACCATACTGTGACTTTCTCCCTTTGAGAAAAACTCCGTTTTGTATAAAATTACAAGCTGTTCCCACGGAATCAGGAAAGTTGATAACACCTATATGAGAGTATTCGGCAAAAGCTACATATATTTTCTTGTCGGGGCCTCTTTGCAACGCTGCTGATGTATGCGAATTTGGATGAAAAAGTGGAACATTGCTCCAATAAACTGTATATGCTGATTGCCCAATTATTGAATCAATATTTGACGAAATATCATATTGGATAATGTAATTGTTGCTATTGGTTACCTGAGCAAGATAACTGACATACAAATATTTTTGATTGGGAGAAAATTCTACTCCATATGCTGATAAATTACTTGTATATGAACATCCTATTGGAATAGCATTGGATAATTTGCCCGTCTGATTATTAAAGTCAAGAATTTCTATATTAGTTGAAGCAGGTAAGTTTATATTGTGTGCCGAAACGATTTTTTTACCATTCGGAGATGCTTTCATATAGCCAGCTGTCCATACATTATAGGAAATTCCGACTCCCGATTCACTAACTACCGGAGTTGTTGACAATCCATTTTTTGTCATTAAATATGCATGATAGGTATTGCTGTTTCTGATAGAAACCACTATCCAGATATCTATTCCATTGCAATGTTTTATAGCAGCAACTTGTTCGCTTATGTTACTATCAAGTAAAATGTTTTTGTAAATCACTTTACCCGAACCATTGTTATCATTTATATTAACGATATTAAACCTGAATCCTTTGTGAGGAGGAACCAAATAGTAAGAATTGTATGCATCTAACGTAAAAATATAGTAAATTGAGTCGTTTTCGGGTTGTTTTACAATGATAGAAGACTGTGTACTTGACTGATTACCCATAAGCCAGTCGCCACCTTCCATAATTATATGATTTTTATTGTAAACATTTATTCCATTTGTATAAAAAAGCAAATTACCATTATAATCAGATATGGAAGAAACTCCTTCAAGAGCATAAACATTTCCATTTGTATCAGAAACAGGATATCCAGAACTGAAATCAATACCAGCTTTGTCGCCAAAATACCAATGGAAGGTTTCTTTTTGTGCAATTAAGCATGTTGAAACCAATTGAAGTAAAATATAAATGAATATGTATTTATTTGACATTTATTTGACATTTATGCTTTTTCGAATCACAAAGTTATGATAATTATTGATTAAACGAATTGAAATTAAAAAATTTAACATAAAAAATTGACATATTTTCTATTTATTTTTATAGAATAATTGGTAAATAATAAAATTTAACGAACCTCCGATAAGAGCATCAGAAAAACTGTTTGAATTCCATGGGCTGAAGTAATCATAATAATTTTCAGGGTAATTATTAAAATTAAAATTTCTGTTATTAGGCTGAGAAAAAGGTTTGTAATGTAAATTTCCTGATAATTGTGAATAATTACTCAAAAACATAAATTGATCATCTATTTTTAAATAGGAATTTAAATTTATTGAAAATATTTTCTTATATTCATTAATTGAATAAAAACGAACTGGAGATAATCTCAGTTTTTTGTTTTTTACCTGATCAAAAGACAAAAAGATATAAGGATTAAAGTTTGCTTTTGAAGTATCAATTATTGAATTTTTATCTGTTTGTGAAAAAGAAGGAAGTCCAAAAACAAGAAACATTATACATAAAATCAGCTTTTTCATTTTCAATGATTTTTTAATTACCTTGTTAACTGATAACTGAATTACAAAACTACAAAAAAAATAATGCATTAATCTTTATATGCAATAATAATTCTCAATTTATACTGTTTTTACGTCATCTTTAACATTTTCAGTCCATTTTTACGTCTGAATTTTAAACTGGGATATTCTTCCAACGGAATATTTTCGAGTGTTAATCTGATTTCATTTTTTAGCTCAGGTTCTTCATTTGCAAATTTTATTAATAAGTCGATACAATAAGCTCTAACTGCAATGGGTTCTTTATCCGATTGTAACCAATCAATGCATTTATCTAAGAGTAATGCTGAATTTTCAATTGCAAGTATTGAAGGTGTTATAAACAAAATCTTTAAAAAGCTTCTTTTTACACCATCTACTTTTGTGTTGAGTAACTCATTTGAAATAAAAGATAAATATGGTATTATTTCATTATAATGCCTTTCAGCATAAAATTGAACAACACGGGCAGCTCGCATAGAAACCGGATATTTATGTTTGCATAAATCTATTGCATGCTGAAGTAAAATTGGGTTCGATTCAATAGCATTAACAGCAATATCTATTGAAATCCGGCTACTGTCAATAATAAATGTTTCAAATGACATTTGATTTTTTAATGCAAATTTAATAAAGAATAATGTCTTAAATTAATTTTTTGACCACAAATTTTAAAAATATCTTCTATTTGTAGTAATTTTGTACTTTAATTTATTTTATTATGCAATATAATGATGTTAATATTTTAAGACATATTGCCTTCAATATTCGTAAAGATATCATTGTAAGTCTTGCAGAGGCTGGGTCTGGTCATTTGGGTGGCTCATTGGGACTTGCAGATGTTTTTACTGTTTTGTATTTTAATACAATGAAGCATAATCCGAAATTACCGAACTGGTTAGAAAGAGATAAGCTTATACTTTCTATCGGACATGTAGCTCCTGTTTTGTATTGTACTCTTGCTAATGCAGGGTATTTTGAAGTTGAGGAATTGCTATCATTGCGAAAATTAGGATCTCGATTACAGGGGCATCCGGGAAGAGATCATGGATTGCCGGGTATTGAGTTGTCAGCAGGATCGTTGGGGCAAGGATTGTCTGTTGCAGTGGGTATGGCTTTGGCTGCTAAAATGGATAAAGTTAATTGTCGGATTTATTCTGTTCATGGCGATGGAGAATTACAGGAAGGCTCTATTTGGGAAGCTGCCATGAGTGCTGCTCATTATAAATTAGATAATATTACGGCTGTTGTTGATCGTAATTATTTGCAAATTGATGGAAAAACTTCTGATGTTATGGAGCTCGAACCATTGATAGACAAATGGAAAGCTTTTGGTTGGAATGTAATATCCTGCAATGGAAATAATATAAAAGAATTAGTTTCTGCTTTTGATAAAGCGAAAGATTATAAAGGAAAACCTTCTGTAATTATTGCAAAAACGTTGATGGGAAAAGGTGTTAAAAGTATTGAAAACGATTATCGTTGGCATGGGAAAGCACCTTCAAAAGATCAAAGTAAAGATTTTATAAAGGAATTGGAGGTTTGTAATGAGTAAAATAATTGAAAATAAAGGGAATAAATCTACTAAATCAGGATTTGGAGAAGGTTTGTTAATAGCTGGTTTTAATAAGAATGTGGTTGCTATAGGAGCTGATATTACAGCTTCTGTTGGTGTAAATATGTTTGCTGAACGATATCCTGAAAGATTTATTTCATTAGGAATAGCTGAGCAAAATTGTGTTGCAGTTGCTGCAGGATTGGCTTTATGTGGTAAGATTCCGGTTTTTTCTACTTATGGAGTATTTGCAGCGTTAAGGGCTGCAGATCAGATACGAATTTCTGTATGTTATAACAATGTTCATGTAATAATTGGTGGTGCTCATGCGGGTATTTCAGTGGGACCTGATGGTGCAACTCATCAGGCATTGGAGGATATTGCATTGATGCGTACCTTGCCAAATATGACAGTTCTTTCTCCATGTGATGCTACTCAAACTGCTTTAGCTATTAATGCTGCTGTAAATAGTTGTAATGGTCCGGTTTATATCCGATTTGGAAGAGAGGCTGTTCCCGATTTTACAAATGAAAATCAAGTGTTTGAAATAGGGAAAGGTCAATTATTAAAAGAAGGGAATGATGTAAGTATTATTGCAACCGGACATTTGGTTTGGGAAGCATTGCAGGCAGCTTATTTGTTGGAAAATAAAGGAATTGGAGTGCGGGTTATTAATATTCATACAATAAAACCTATTGATTATGAAATAATAATTAAGGCAGCAAAAGAAACAGGGGCTATTGTTACTGCCGAAGAGCATCAAATAATAGGAGGATTTGGAAGTGCTGTTGCTGAAGTTGTTGTTCAGAATTATCCGATTCCAATGGAATTTGTTGGTATGAATGACTGTTTTGGGGAATCGGGAAAGCCTGAAGAATTGATGCTGAAATATGGCATGACTGCTCATGCAATTCAGGAAAAAGTATTAATGGTATTAAAACGTAAGCAATCCGATGATTAAATAATCGTAAAATTAATAATCAGGTATTTGTTTCTTAAAATATTTATATCTTTGATGCCTAATAAATACCAATTATCATGCAAACTTTATTTTTTAAAAATACATTATACTCATTATTAGTAATCATATTATTTGTTGGCAATACGAATGCTCAAAATTCAACACCAGCTGAAGATGAAGCTACTGTTAAAGTTTCCGTTACATCTATGGATGGCAAACCAAGAAAGAATGATGAAATTACTTTTGTCAGTTCAAAGAAAGGTAAAAGCCAAACAATAGTTACAAATGCTGATGGAAAATCGGTTCTGTTTCTGAAGAAAGGTGATAAATATGATGTGTATTACAATAATCTTAATGAAAAGGAAATGGTTCAGCAGTTTGAGATACCTGAAAGTAAAGGGAAATATACACTAAGCCTGACATTGAAATACGATCCTCCACGCACAATTACACTTAAAAATGTGTTTTTCGATACAGGAAAGGCAACCTTGCGTGCCGAAAGTTTTGTTGCTCTTAATGAATTGGTTGATGCACTTAAACTAAAATCAACAATGGTGGTTGAAATAGCCGGTCATACTGATAATGTTGGAAGTATTGCATCTAACAAACTGCTTTCGGAACAAAGAGCTGTTAGTGTTAAAAATTACCTGATAAAAAAAGGAATTAATGGGAATCGTATAATTGCAAAAGGTTATGGTGATTCCGAACCTGTTTCTTATAACGATTCTGAAGAAGGAAAACAACAAAACCGCAGAACTGAAGTAAGGATAATCAGCGAGTAGGGGAGTGTTGAAAAATCTGATTAACATTTTCCGGGAATAAGTTCGGTCCTCGTCGGAATCGCATCTGACCTCATCGGAATTGCATCTGTCCTTATCGGAATCGTGTCTGTCCTGGTCGGAATTGAATCTCACCTCATCGGAATTGCATATGACCTTGTCGGAATCGTGTCTGTCCTCATCGGAATCGCATCTGTCCTCATCGGAATTGTGTCAGACCTTGTCGGAATCGTGTCTGACCTTGTCGGAATCGTGTCTGACCCCGTCGGAATTGCATCTGTCCACATCGGAATCGTGTCTGACCCCGTCGGAATTGCATCTGTCCACATCGGAATCGTATCTGTCCTCATCAGAATCGTGTCTGTCTTCATCGGAATCGCATCTGTCCTCGTCGGAATCGCATCTGTCCTCATCAGAATCGTATCTGACCTCATCAGAATCGTATCTGACTTCATCGGAATTGCATCTGTCCTCATCGGAATCGTGTCTGTCCTCATCGGAATTGCATCTGTCCTCATCGGAATCGCATCTGTCCTCATCGGAATTGTGTCAGACCCCGTCGGAATTGCATCTGTCCTCGTCGGAATTGCATCTGACTTCATCGGAAACGTGTCTGACCACATCGGAATTGCATCTGTCCTCGTCGGAATTGAGTCAGACCTCGTCGGAATCGCTTATGGCGTCGTCGGAATTGCAGTAACGAAATTATAATTGAAGAGAGTTAAATTTTAAGTAGCATCTTTCAACATTGTAATAAAAACAACATAATTTTTCCCATATTTCTTAGCGCATTTTGGGCAAGTAGTATACCACATATAAAGTTTTCCCATCTCATAACCTTTGTTTTTAACAAAAGATTCAAAATCTTTCATCCATTTTCCGGTTTCGTTGTAATTACCTTCATATACTTTGCTTAAGTATTGTCCACTTAAGGAAATATTTTCTGCTTCAGCAATTTCCTTGTCAACAGCCAGGTATAAATCCATATTCCATTTGGATGTATGATCCGACAAACATAGCCAATCTGGCATAGTTGCATTAGCTTTTTCTACTTTTGCATTTAATCTTTTCATTACCTTGCCAAAATTCATGGGCATGTAAAAGATGGTGCATACTTTATCTTTGATGAATTTTTTGTTTTTCCATTCAAAAATTTTATCATCCCATGGTGCAGGTTCAAATTGAGGGCAACATTCTGCTTGATTCTTGTTTTCCATATTGATTATGATTTAATTGTGTGTAAAATATTATACAAAATTACAATAATTAATTTTAATTTTTATGTTTCAAAAAAATAATTTCTTTTTTTAAAGTGTATTATGGATTCATGAAAAAGTTGAATTGTAAGTTTAGATTATAAAAAAAATGCATTTTTGAATTGAAATTTAGCAGTTAATAATTGATAAAATATTGTATTGAAATAAAAGCAGGAAGTTGTTAATTCTGCTAATTCTTGATGAATCAACGAATACATTTTAATTGTTTGGTTTTTAGTGTTAAAGTATGAATATTATTTGATTATTTTTAAAAATAAATTTGTTTTTTAACGATTTTTTCACTATATTTGCAATTGTATTTAGAAAACAATTTATCTTTATTTTACTAATAACAAATTCTTAAAAACACTACCTGGCTAATCTCTCTTTAAGTTGTAAGCTTATTTTGAACAATAATAATATTTTATTAAATCAAAATAACAGGAGGTAGTTATGAAAAAAACAATGAACATCATTGTATTAATGAGTTTAGTATTTTTTTACTCATTTGAAGCTTTTAGTGCACTTGGAGATTTCAGAACCAAGTCAAGTGGAAATTGGAACAATGTTGCCATTTGGCAGCGGCACAACGGTTCATCATGGGTAGATGCAACCTATTCACCATCCTATTCGGATGAGGATATCTTAATTTTATCAGGTCATGCTGTTACTGTTACTGCTTCAATAATAGTTGATCAGTTAGATGTAGTTGGCAGTCTGACTTTAAACTCAGGTGTTACATTAACTGTAAATGATGGCTCATCCACAGATTTAACAGTTGATAATACATCTTCAAATCTTGCCTATTTTTATGTATATGGTACTGTAATTAATCAGGGGAGTATTAATAAAACAGATGGGATAATTTATTTTTATAATAACTCGGTTTACCGGCATGCAATAAATGGTGGTAATATAGAAGATGCTGTGTGGTCAACTAATTCAACCTGCGAGATAACTGGATATATAGATAACAGTATTACTAATTTAGATCAGAATTTTGGAAATTTTATCTGGAATTGCACAGCACAAACTTCAACTCCAAATCTTAGTACAATACCGGTGGTTTATGGAAATTTCTCGATGAAAAGTACAGGAAGTGGTTCTCTTACACTTTCAGCATCCGTAAATACCAATATGTATATTTATGGTGATTATATTCATGAAGGTGGTAATTTTTTCCCCTCAAATGGTTCTGCTGATGATATTTTATATATTAGTGGTAATTTTAATATGACTGGTGGAAAGCTCGGAGGTCCGCCAAGCGGTTCGGGTAGTACAACGTTGGTTTTTAATAAAAGTGGAATACAGACTTTTTCACATACAGCAGGTCAAAATACGCTTAACAACAAACTTAATTTTCAGGTTACTAGTGGATCAATACTTGATATAGGAACAGGCGTACTTGGTGATCCGCTATATACTTCAGGTACATTTACACTTAATTCTGGTGGCAGCTTACTTACTGCCAATGCCAATGGAATTGCCAGTAGTGGTGCAAGTGGATGTATTCAGGTTGCTGGAACCCGATCATATAGCAATCTTGCCAACTATACTTTTTATAGAAATGGTGTACAAAATACAGGAAACGGACTTCCTTCTCCCTTAAATGGAAACTTAGTAATCGGTTCCTTATCAAATGCTACAAATCTAACAATTAATAACTCAGGAAGTTCTGTTGTTGAAAATGGAATATTAACTCTGATGAGTACATCTTCAGCAAATAGCAGTATTGTTTCGGGAACCATTTCTTATGGAACTGACGGAACTCTCGAATATAAAGGAGCTTCTCAGCAAACCTCAACAAATGCTGAATTTCCTTCTTCAATTAGTAAACTTAGTATAAATAATTCAAATGGAGTTAATTTGCATACCAGCAGAACTATAAATAATACATTAACACTTTCCAGTGGAGCATTAAATATAGGTTCTAATATTCTTACAATCAATAAGGATATTAATAAAACTAGCGGTACTTTAGTTGGAGGGAGTGGATCTGAAATTATTTTTGGTGGCTCTGGTGCATCTACAAATTTGCCTGCAATTACTCTTAAAAATCTTACACTTAACAGAGTTTCAGGGATAAGTATTGCAGGGAATGTCGTTGTAAATGAAAACCTTATTCTTGCAAGCGGAGCTTTAAGCATAAATAGTTTCATACTAACATTCGGGAACAATGCAACTATTACCCGAACGGGAGGTTCCCTTTCAGGAACACCTGTGCCTACATTCGGAACTTCAGTTAATCTGGTTTACAATCAACATACTTCTTCCATTACTACCGGTATTGAGGTGCCATCATCTCCATCAGTTTTATCAAACCTTACAGTAAATAGCAGCAATAATGTAAATTTGAATACTTCTGCAACCATCAACGGAAGTTTAATTTTAAGCAGTGGTTTGTTTTCAATCGGAGCTAATACATTAACCCTGAATGGAATTATAACTGGCAGCGGATTAACAGGAGGTTCATCTTCAAATATTATATTAGGTGGCAATGGAGTATCAACAAATATACCTGCAATCGAACTCAATAATCTGACTATTAATAGGAATAGCGGTATTGTTTTGAATGGCAATGTAGTTGTGAATGGATCACTTACACTTACCGATGGTTTATTTACACTAGGAATTAATATGTTAACTTTAAATGGGTCAACAATTCAAGGTAACACTTCCAATTTATTATGCAATACTAATTCGAGTCTTACATTTGGAGGAAATAGTTCAGGTGTTTCAATTCCTTCAGTTGTTAACAATCTTAAAAGTTTATTCATTTCAAATGCAAATGGGGTGATACTTAACTCTAATATTAATATAAGTAATTCAGTAAGTGTTACAGGATATTTAAAGTGTGCCGATAAAATAATAAGTGGTAGCGGAAGCTTTTTCTTGGGTGGTGGTGCCAGATTATCAACAGGACATGCGAACGGAATTAATGGAAGTATAGATTTATCTGGTCTTAAAACTTTCAATTCTTTAGCTACTTATGAATTTAATGGTATGATAGATCAGATTACAGGGTTTCCTGTTTTTTTAACTCCTGGTACTATTAATTCAATGGTTGTTAGCAATGTAAATTCAACACTAACATTGAGTAGTAATATTATAGTGAACACTAATTTTATGATGTCAACGATTACAGGCAAATTCTGTATTCCTCCTTTAAAACATTTTACAGTTAATGGGTTTTCAAATATCTTATGTAAAGAATGTTTTAAAATTAAATCGGATAGTACTGGTAGTGGTTCGTTTATTGATAATGGTAATTTAATGGGAAATAAATATGCAACTATTGAAAGGTATTTGCCTAATGATGAATGGCATATTGTATCAAGCCCGGTTGCAATGGGTTTAGGAGCAAGAGCTGTAAACTTTATTCCACAGGGAGGAGATGCTTACATAAGGCAATTTGTAAACGGAAATTCCTGGGGGCCTTATATTATGGATACAAATTATCAGTTAAATCCTACACAAGGTTATCCTGTATGGTTAACAGCTCCAGCTACTGTAAATTTAATTGGAAATTTTAATTCGGGATTAATTCTCTCTAACCTAACTGTAGCTCTTAATGGGTGGAATCTGATAGGAAATCCTTACCCAAGCAGTATAAACTGGGTTGCAACTTATTATGCAAATAGTGCTTTAATAAATCCTACTATGTATTTATGGAGACAGAGTTTCAACGGTTATTGTAGTTATAATGCAGTTACTGGTATGAAAGTTCCAGATGATCCAACTGTTTCAGAATTTATTCCTTCATTTCAGGGATTTTTTATTGATGCTATAATTTCAGGTCCATTATCTTTTAATAATAATCAACGTACTCATAACGACCAATTATATTATAAAAGCAGCAATAATACTGCAAGCTTAAGGATTAGAGCCAATCAATCGGGTAATAGTGATGAAATGCTTGTTTATTTTCATCCTTTATCTTTAAACGCGTTTGATTTAACCGATTCAAGAAAGTTTTTAACAGGAGGTTTACAGCTTTATTCTTTAACTCAAAACTCCGAAAAGTTGGTATTAAATGGATTGCCTGAAAATATTTCAGTTTCAGTACCTATAGTTATTGAAATGACAAATAATTCATCCACAGAACTTAATTTTTTACTTCAAAATCTGCAATCAATAGTTTATCTGGAAGATACACTTGGTAATGTAATTCAAAATATAAGCAATAATCCAATATTTACGTTAATACC
>CAIZXK010000161.1 GCA_903936865.1 uncultured Bacteroidales bacterium
ACAAGATATAGTTTGAAAAACAGCTGACTTATTTGTGTTTTAGACGGTACACTTTGCCGCGGAATAGATGGACCAGTTTAATGCGGAATGTGTGGACCACTTTGTCGCGGAATTAGTGGTACACTTTGCGCGGATTCTCCAATGAAGGTAATAAAGTGCGCAAACTATTTGGAGTTCCTACCAATTTATTGGGACTTTTGCCTGGAAGAGTTACCTATGTTGCTGATAAAAAAGGTAAAGTAATTTATATTTTTAACTCGCAATTAAAAGCAGAACAACATGTAGACGAAGCAATTAAAATCCTTAAAACCTTAAAATAATTTAAAAATGTCTTTTCAATTTGCTATTTTTTCGTTAAGCATCAACTAAAAAAAATCTCTTTTACAACAGCAATACTCCGGTTTTAAATCTTGTTCAACAAAAAAATTATAATTTTCAGAAACCCTCTTAATGAAATTTAGTTACGTTTAAACTCATTTCCCTATCTTTGCATAAATTTTTTTTAATTCAAAATGGAAATAGCAGCGTTGGTTTCGGGTGGAGTTGACAGTTCAGTTACAGTTTATCAACTTAAAGAACAAGGTTATAACCCAACAATATTCTATATCAAAATCGGAATGGAAGACGAACATGGTTATATCGATTGTCCTTCTGAAGAAGATATTGAAATAACAACCTATATTGCACGCAAATACGGATGCAAATTCGAAATAGTTTCTCTGCATAAGGAATATTGGGAAAATGTAGTGGATTACACCATACAATCGGTAAAACGCGGACTTACACCAAATCCTGACATGATGTGCAACAAATTGATAAAATTTGGTAGTTTTGAAGAAAAATATGGCAGGGATTTCGATAAAACATCCACCGGACATTATGCCACAACAACCGAAAAAGATGGAAAAATCTACCTTTCCACAGCTAAGGATGTAGTAAAAGACCAAACCTATTTCCTTGGTCAAATCAACCACTTACAGGTATCTAAACTGATGTTTCCCATTGGCGGATTACTTAAAGCTGAAGTAAGACTAATTGCTGCTAAAGAAAAACTTCCAAGTGCAGAACGCAAGGACAGTCAAGGAATTTGCTTTTTGGGCAAGATTAATTACAACGATTTTATCCGACGCTATCTTGGGGAAAAAGAAGGTAAGATTGTAGAATTTGAAACAGGAAAAATTGTTGGCAAACACAAAGGATATTGGTTTCATACGATAGGTCAGCGAAAAGGCTTAGGACTAAGTGGAGGACCATGGTTTGTTGTTAAAAAGGATATTGAACAAAACGTTGTTTATGCTTCCTCAGGTTATGATCCACAAACCCAATACGGCAAAATTGTAAATCTGGGAGCTTTCGATTTTATAACAGAAAACCCTTGGGGCGATATAATTGAGCCTTTTGAAGTAAATTTCAAAATTCGTCATACACCTGATTTTACAAAAGGTACATTGGAAAAGATAGGGGATATTTATCGGATTCGTTCTCAAGAAAAAATACAGGGAATTGCAGCAGGTCAGTTTGGTGTAATTTACGATAATGAAAAAAAAATATGTATCGGTAGTGGAATAATTATTGGGGATTAATGTAATTTTGCTGTAAATAAAAATCCAATTAATCAGTATTTCCTTTCTGGAATTATACTTATCATCGTTTTAATAAATATGAAAAAATGAAAAAAGAAGATTGCTTTTATTTGGGAATTATAACTAAACCATTTGGTTACAAAGGAGAATTGGTAATTTATCTCGATGTGGACGATCCCGGATATTATCAGGAATTGCCTTCGGTTTTAATTGAAATGGAAACAGGTCTTGTACCCTTTTTAATAGAGAAAATGTCGATAAAAAACAATAATGCAACCATTCGTTTACAGGATGTTACTCCCGAAAAAGCGTTGACTTTAATTAAAAAAGAACTTTATCTTCCCCTTAATCTACTCCCAAAATTAAAAGGAAATAAGTTTTATTTTCATGAAGTTATTGGATTCGAAGTAATGGATAATCAAAAAGGAAATATTGGAAAAATAGATAAGATAATGGATCATCCGGCACAACCTATTTTACAGATTGTGAATCCTTTCGGCAAAGAAATTCTAATACCGATTGCTGATGATATAATCCTGAATGTAGATCGTAAAGCCAAACAAATCAGCATTAAAGCTCCTGATGGTTTAATAGATTTATACCTGTAATGATTGAAACACCCTTTAAATTCAAAAAGTTTATTTTATATCACCAGAAATCAACTTTAAAAGTGGGTACCGATGCCATATTATTGGGAGCCTGGGCATTTACTGAAAATGCCGAAAAAATACTCGATATTGGATGCGGATGTGGTATAATTACATTAATGCTGGCACAAAGAAGTAACGCAACCATTGATGCTGTGGAAATAGATTTTAATTCAACCGAAGAAGCAAAAAGAAATGCCGAAATATCGGAATGGAAAAACAGAATAAACATTCAAAACATATCTTTTCAGGACTTTATAAAAGATAAAAAAGAAGTTTATGATTTAATTGTAAGCAATCCCCCCTATTTTAGCAATTCACTAAAAAGCAATGATTTAAACAAAAATCTGGCAAAACATAACGATAGTTTAAGTTATAAAGAATTAGCTTCTGGAATTTCAAAATTATTGAAGACAAATGGAAAAGCAACTATAATTCTTTCAAAATCAGAAAGTAAAACTTTTAAAAATATAGCATTAGAAAATGGACTATATTGCAATAAAGAAATGGAAGTTTTTCCAAAAACAGGACTAAAATCGAATCGCTTGCTAATGCAATTCGAAAAACAAAAGTTAGAACCTGAAATTAAAAAAATCTCTATTCTTGATTCAAACAATAAACATACAACAGAATTTATCAATTTGTGTAAAGACTTTTATCTTAACTTTTAGCTGGAATATTTTTTAAATATATCAAGATAAAAATTCATTAAGTAATTCGTTCAGAATAAAATATTTAATATTCCATTTCACTTTACATTTAAAAACATAACTACTTTCTGATTGGCATTATATCAATTAAGGATTGAAGTATTTTACAAATCTTGCTGGAATAAAAATTATTTTCACATAAATTAAGCTACTAAATCTTCAACATTAACAAACACTTAATACTTAATGCATAGAATAATCGTTAATTAACAAATATCTAAATATTTATTGTCCTTAATTTTTATAATTTTGCAAAAAAATCTAATAATGAAAACCTATAGTTTAAAAAACGTTTTAATTGTAATTGCTATTTTATTTTCAAGTCAATCGTTTGCACAAGATTGGGTTGAAAAAATGCAGAATCCTGAAGTAAATTTTTATGAAGTACAAAAAGCATTTAATACTTATTGGGAAGGAAAAGAAATAGGTCGATCAAAAGGATGGAAACAATATAAAAGATGGGAATATTTTATGCAACCAAGAGTTTACCCAAGTGGTAACCGTATGCAAATGGATATTGTTTACAAGGCATTTATGCAATACAAAAGCAAACATGCACACAAAACTACTTCCAATTCAAACTGGCAGCCATTAGGTCCTTTTAATGTTCCTGTCAATGGAGGCGATGCAGGCAGATTAAATTGTGTAGCTTTTCATCCTACAATTCAAAATATTATTTATGTTGGCTCTCCCTCAGGAGGTTTGTGGAAAACTACAGACGGAGGAAATTCATGGTCATCACTTACTGATAACTTACCTGTAATTGGGATTTCAGACATCGTAATCGATTATAGCAATCCCAATATCATTTACATTGCTACAGGCGATGGTGATGCTACAGATACTTATTCTACTGGAATCCTAAAATCTATAGATGGCGGACAAACTTTTAACACAACCGGTTTAAGTTACAATGTGATTAATCGTAAATCCATAAATAAAATACTAATAAATCCATTAAATCCAACTACCTTATTTGCTGCAACTTCAAATGGTATTTACAGAACTTATGATGGAGGAACTATTTGGAAATTTACAACAGGTGATTACACAAAAGACATTGCTTATAAACCAGGTGATACTACAATTATGTATGCTGTTACCAAAACTAATTTTTATAAATCCGTAAATTCAGGAGCAAGTTTTCAATTAAAGAGTTTACCGTTTAGCGGTTTAAGCAGATTAAATATAGGTGTTACTCCAGCTAATCCATCCTACGTTTATCTTTTGGGAGGAAAATCAACAGATCAGAGTTTTCATGGTTTGTACAGATCAACAAATGCAGGTGAGACATTTACAACCAGATCAACAACCCCAAATATTTTCGATTGGTCAACAAATGGGTCAGGTACAGGTGGTCAGGCATGGTATGATATGGCAATTGCAGTTTCGCCAACTAATGCCGAAGAAGTTTACGCTGGCGGTGTAAATATATGGAAATCAGGAAATGGTGGAAGCAATTGGGGTTTAGTTGCCCATTGGTATGGAGGAAACAACAAACCTTATGTTCATGCTGATATCCATTCACTTAAATATTCTCCTACCAATGTTCTTTATGCATGTACAGATGGAGGAATATCAAAAACTTCAAACGGTGGAACATCCTGGACTGATATGAATAATGGGTTAAGCATTGCTCAAATATACAGAATGAGTGTTTCAAAAACGGTACCAACAAAATTAGTAACCGGTTGGCAGGATAATGGAACTAATTTATTAAGTAATAATAGCTGGTCGCAGATTTATGGCGGTGATGGAATGGATTGTCTGATTGATCACTCTAATGCCAACATAATTTATGCTTCCACTCCCAATGGCGAACTTCAACTAACAACTAATAATGGGAGCAATTTCAATTCTATTTCCAATAATATTACCGGCGTGGAAGAAGGTGCTTGGGTAACTCCTTTTATTCAACATCCTACAAATCCTCAAACTATTTATGCTGGTTATATTAATGTATGGAAAACAACTGACAGAGGTGCTAACTGGACTAAAATAAGCAATTTCAGCTCTACAGATCAAATTAAAACTATTGCAATTTCTTCTTCAAATCCTAATTATATTTATGTAGCAACTGATAATTTATTATCAAAAACAATTGATGGAGGAAGTAATTGGTCATTAATAAATACTGCCTCATTTTCATCTAATGCAATTACAAGTATTACGGTTAGTTCTACAAATCCATCTGTATTGTGGGTTACTTTATCCGGCTATACAGATAATACTAAGGTATTTGAATCGAGAAATGCCGGACAAACATGGACAAACATTTCAGGAACACTACCAAATGTCCCTGCAAACTGCATTTCATTTCAAAATCAATCAAATGAAGCATTGTATGTTGGTATGGATGTTGGTATATATTACAAAGACAGCTTATTAACTGATTGGGTATTATATTCAAATAATCTTCCGAATGTTATTATAAATGAACTTGAAATTTCACCAACAATAAATAAGATAAGAGCAGCTACTTATGGAAGAGGTGTATGGGAATCACCACTTTACACTCCTGTTTCGATTTCCGAAAACACAAACGAAATAAATGATATTTCAATATACCCCTCACCAACTACAGGAGAATTAACACTTAATGTAGCTGAATTCAAAAACAAAAAAGCATCAATTGAAGTATATGATACTGATGGAAAATTGGTTATAAACATTAATACAAGTTTTACAGATGATTTTTATACTTTCGATGTTTCAAAGAAACCTAATGGAAATTATTTCGTTAAAATAATTGCTGATGAGAAAAATTACAAAGGACGTTTTGTAAAAATTTCCAACTAGTAATTAATATTGTATTTATGAAAAATTTTCTAAGATTTGTTTTATTTTCATTCGTTTTATTTTCCTGCAAAACAGATGATTTAAAACATAATAAATTAATAACCGATAAAATCCAATATGATGTTTCTATAAAAAATACAGAAACAGATATGGATTGGTGGATTCAAAATATAGAAGGTCCCAAAAGAGATAAATTCACAAGTTTGATTTTTGATGCTGTAAAGGATAATAAACTGAAAATATATGATTTGAACGAAAGAGAAGTTACATTGGAAAATGTACTTTCAAATTTGTTTACTTTTGATACCATTCAGTTACAAAAAAACGGGATAAAAAATCAAACCATTGATACCATATTTATTACAAATTCATTTAGCTTGAACAATATCAATAAGTTTCGATTCAGGGAAAAATGGATTTTCAATGAAAAAACATTAATGGTTACAAAGCTGGTTGATGGGTTTTGTCCTTTTTTAGTAACAGAAATCAGTAATAACCAACCACCTATTGCTTTACCTTTATTTTGGGTTTTTCCCGATACTACTCAAAAAGCTGAAGAAAATAATTTATTTCAGATTACTCCAAAAATTCAATACGATGTAACGATTAGATCTGATAATGCTAAAAATGAATGGTATGCAGATAATATTGAAACATCTGACCGGGAATACTTCTTGAATAAAATTATAGAAGTAGCTTCAAAAGGCAAATTGAAAGTAGTTGATTTTTTTGACAAACCTCTTGACAAAAAACAATTCAATGCCTTATTACATAGAAAAGATACGGTATTGATTGAAAATCCAGAAGATCCCGGAAGTTTTTCTTCTAAAGTTGTTAATGTTGATTTCGATTCGAGAGACATTAAAAAAATACGTTTCATTGAAGAATGGAAAATTGATACAAAAACATTTCAATTATATAAAACAGTTAAAGCGATTGGAGTTGTTGTGGAAGACAGGGAAGATAATGGGAATGTAAGAGGTTATATGCCTGTTTTCTATATCTATTTTGACGAAAGCATAAAAAATGTTGCGAATAATTAAAACCCGTTGATGGAATACCAATATCACCGTTTTAACAACGGTATCAGACTAGTACATAAATATACCGATTCAAACATTGCTCATTGTGGATTACTTATCAATACCGGTTCAAGGGATGAGCTCCCTTTTGAGATTGGTATTGCACATTTTATTGAACATTGTATTTTTAAAGGTACATTAAAAAGAAAATCACATCATATCATCAACAGAATTGATAGTGTTGGCGGTGAATTAAATGCATATACAACAAAAGAAGAAACAGCTGTTTATGCTTCTTTCCTAACAGAATATTATCCAAGAACCATTGAATTATTAGCTGATATTGTCTTCAATTCAACCTTCCCCGAAAAAGAAATTGAAAAGGAAAAAGATGTTGTAATTGAAGAAATAAATTCTTACAAGGATAATCCGGCAGAATTGATTTTTGATGAATTTGAACAACAGATTTATAAAAACCATCCGTTGGGAAATCTTATTTTAGGTTCCCCAAAAGATATAAAAAAATATCATTCATCTCATTTAATCAGCTTTATTAAAAGAATTTACAATACCGATGAAATGGTTATTTGTTCGGTTGGAAAAATTGAGATGAAAAGTATTATTAAGCTTTGCGAAAAGCATTTTGCAATTTTTGAACCAAACATAAGAACTCAAAACCGACAAAAGTTTCAGGAATACATTCCAGGCATACATACAAAAAACAAAAAGACATTTCAATCACACTGTTTAATCGGCAATGTTGCTTATACATTGGGAGATGAAAGGAAAACAGGTTTATCATTTTTGAGTAATATTATCGGTGGGCCGGCAATGAATTCAAGATTAAATATCGCATTAAGAGAAAAAAACGGACTTTCGTACAATGTTGAATCAAACTATACTCCTTATTCTGATACAGGCCTTTTTTGCATTTATTTCGGAACTGATAATTCCACTTACGAAAAAGCACTGGAAACTGTTTATAAAGAATTGGATAAATTAAAGAATACACAACTTAGTTCCAATCAATTGCACTCCTTCAAAAAACAATATACAGGACAACTTGCATTATCATTTGAATCGAACCTTAATGAAATGCTTTCCATTGGCAAGAGTTATATGGTTTACAACAAAGTAGATACAATAAATGAGGTCTGTATAAAAATCAACAACTTAACCTCTTCACAACTGATAGAAATTGCCAATGAAATATTTAACAGCAAGCAACTTAGCATTTTAAACTACAAATCAAAATAATTTTTATGTTTACAATGATTAATCCTGATTTTGAAGAATATGCTTCAAAACATTCTTCTCCTGAAATGGAAATCCTTAAAAAATTAAACCGTGAAACTAACCTGAAAATAATGCAACCCCGTATGTTATCAGGACATTTACAGGGAAAATTTCTAGAAATGATCAGTAAGATGAT
>CAIZXK010000162.1 GCA_903936865.1 uncultured Bacteroidales bacterium
CATATATCATTGACAATAAAAAAAATATAGCTAAATTTGCTAAATAAAGTGCAAGCAAATATGACAAAAAGCTATAAAAAGCGTGCATTAGCACCAAGTTATGTAAGTCCAAACCAGCTGGTTTTAGAAGGATTTGAAACACCCTTTGAGAGGAAACTTAATAAAAAAAACCGATGGGTTGTTTTGGCTCAATTAATACCATGGGATGAAATTTGTAACGTTTATCTCAAACAAGTAGGTGTAAGTGATACAGGTCGTCCACCATTGAACCCCCGTATTGTGCTTGGATCATTAATAATCAAGCATATATGCAATTTTAGTGATCAAGAAACTGTAGAACATATTTCGGAAAATGTTTATATGCAATATTTTATTGGCTATACAAGTTTTTCAGATAGCATTCCTTTTGATTCATCATTATTTGTTGAGTTCAGAAAACGATTAGGGGTTGAAAAAATGAATCTAATCAACGAGAAAATTGTAGAGATAAAGACAAAATTAGAAAATACAAAAGATGAAGATAAATCATCAAATGATTCAGAACCACCAGATCAAACATCAGAACCCCCAAAGAAAGGACGTGTAATATTTGATGCAACAGCCTGTCCGCAAGATATTGCCTATCCAACAGATTTGGATTTGCTATCGGAAGCTCGAAAGAAATCAGAACAAATCATAGATATTCTTTATAATCCATTGTTACATGATGCAAAACCAAGAACATACAGAAAAATAGCAAGAAAAGAATATCTTCATACAGCACAGAAAAAGAATAAAAACCGTAAAGAAATCCGCAGAGCTGTGAGAGCTCAATTAGGTTATCTCAGACGCAATATTGATTCTATACATCAACTGCTCGACAAATATGAAATCATACCTTTGAATCGCAGGTATTACAAATATTTTCTGGTCATACAAACACTTTATCAGCAACAAAAATATATGTATGATTCAAATACACATAAAGTTGAAGATAGAATTGTAAGTATTCATCAACCACATATCCGACCCATAGTAAGAGGTAAAGCACAAGCAAAAACAGAGTTTGGTTCAAAGATACACGTTTCAATAATTGATGGCATTTCATTTCTTGATGAACTAAGCTGGAATACATTCAATGAAGGAAGCCATATGATGGATTATGTTGAAAAGTTTCGTAAAAGATTCGGATGTTATCCCCGCGAAGTATTGGCAGATCAGATATATTGCACCAGAGAAAACAGAGCCAAATTAAAAGACCTTGGTATCAAACTAATAGCAAAACCATTAGGAAGACCAACGGCAGTGCAAATTCACGTAAGTCCAGGAGAACGCAATCCAATAGAAGGCAAGTTTGGACAAGCTAAGACAGGCTACGGATTAAACCGAATCAAAGCAAGGCTAAAACAAACCAGTGAATCATGGATTGCCAGCATCTTTTTGGTGCTCAACCTCGTCAAATTGGCGGGGGTGGTTCTCCATTGCCTATTGTTTTTATATTGGAAAGGTTTTTCAGTAAAGAATGTTTTTTATTCAATAACGCATATTAATGATAATATTTGTAATCAATTTTTTTTACAAGACAATTATCAATTTCTGGCTAAGTTATGATGAAAATAGATGCTTGAGTTTTTCAGCAGACCCTAATTAGAATCTTTAATTAATTAAAGAGCTAATTTAATAAAAATTCTTACTCAATCTTCATCCGCATGGCATTCACAACTGCATTTGCATTTATAGCTCCAATTTTATCGGCCAGTTCCGGCAGGTGGTGATCCAGTACCGGGTTAAACCATTCTACTTTTTCGCGGTGTCCGGCCGGGTTCTTAGAAGTTTTAGTTACCATATTCTTGCTGCTGCTATATCCGCGTCCCACGCCTTTATGTACAAAAATACCATGCCTTTCAAACCTGAAACTTACCCCATCAGCCAGGTTGTAATCCAGGTGGATATATCCCTTCAGGGAGCTGGCTAGTTTATCTTCATCCCTGTTTTTGCGTGTTACCATCCCCGATTTCCCATTATGGAATTCTGAGATAACGCTACCCTTGAGCGAACTCAAAACCTTAGCTTTCCAGGCTTTTACTATCGTATTCTGTTCTGTATATTCACTCACTTTTCAAGTTATTAAGTTATTAGTTATTAACTACCCGGACACTGAGCGGAGTCGAAGTTTCAAACCACCATTCAATGCGGTCGAAGCGGTCGAAGTGTTAGGTCCATTTCTCCCAATTAACCACCGCATCAAACTTACTATCAATTGTAAACAAATACCTTATACCGTAATGCCCTTCTATGTCATTAGCTATCAAATTGGCACTTACTTCGGTAAGGTCAAAGTTCACGATGGGGTTATCTGTTACCCGTTTATCAGCTTTAATTTTTGCCAGAATATCATCGCCAATTTCTTCCAGTTTATCCCAGCATTCATGTATTCTGGTATAATTCCCATGGTCGCTCACGTAATCCAGCAGTATAAAAGCACCCTGGCGTTTTTTCTGGATGTTATCGCTTTTGCTATCTGAAAAATCAAATTTATATCCCTCCATGATAAGAGCAGGATACTGTATATTTCTCAATCCACCAAGTACTTCATCGAGTTCAAACCTGTAGAAATGTTTTTTTTCAGCCGTGTGTAATATTCCCACATGCTTTCTGGCTATGTTTTCAAAGTAAGTAACCAGCTCACTGAATTTTTCATTTTTTTGCATTTTCTTTTATTTTATTGCTTATAAAACGTAATACCACATTCACAGGAAGTTTTGCATAATCATCCTGTCTAACAATGTCGTCGCCCACTATACTTTCAAAAATCCTTATCCATCCATTTCCACCAGTCGAAGGTCTTTTTTTCTTCCGTTCATCACCGTCCGGCTTTTCAAATATGAGTGGATATTTTTCCGTAAGCCATTCTTTTATCAATCGGTAATTAAGAGAGATGGCATATTTAACTTCAGGTTCCAGGCGCGCGGTTCTTTTTGCAAAAGCTTCCAGGTGATTGCTGTCAAAATAATAGTTTTTAGGCAAATACAGGCAGGCAACAAAACGGTTAAGATCTTCATCTTTTCCATCCTTGCACCAATCGTTGTAAAAGGTATCGGCAAACATAAACTGCCCGAAGCTCATACCCTCCAGCCGGGGTTTGGGTGAATAAAACGGCCCCCAGTGCTTTATAATAAAAGTATTGTAAGGTTTGTAATCGGTCATAAACTCAAGTTGCTGAGCCAGTTTATAACGTAAGTAAACTGGCATTTTCTTCAGCATACGTTTATTCACATCACACATCACAGCCAGAAACTCATGTTCTTTGGCAATGCCCAGGTAATGCTCAGAAATGGCAATAAGCTGCTCCACACTAATCTCGCTCCATCGGTTCGGAACATTGCGTTTCTTCTTCCGTTTAATCCATAAAAACCGGTATACTATTTCAATTTCCTGCATAACTATTTACTTTTTTAACTTTCAACTTAACTTTAAGTACTCTAAGTACTTTAGGCACTCTAAGTACTTTTTTACACCCAGAAGCTTTTCTTCCCCACATTATCCCTATTCCCCACACCACTTGCCGGAGCTGCATAATCATTCCAGATAGTAGCATTATCAATCAGGTATTGCTTCAGCTGGTTCATATAGCTTTCTCCTATTTTTTTGTTGCGGGCAATAAGTTGTGCAACCCGTTCTTTTTCTGCCGGTATTTTAGCCACATCGCCACCATTAGCCGATATTTTTCCATCATACACCAAACCTTTATCTGTCAGATCCGCTCCGCTATCTTCCATCAGTAAAGCTACAGCAAGGAAAACCAACGGCATTTGGATATAAGGCACTATTTGTTTTACCCTGAAATCGCAAACAGGGCTGGCAAATTCAGTAAGCAGGTAATCCCAGTTTTGATTTCCCAACAGTGGTTTTAGTTGCAGGTCCTTTACCTGCTTCATGTATTTTTTAAGGCGAAGGAAAACCAATCGGCTGCCGTTAATTTCATAAATCTCACTAAATTGTTTGGCATTGTTTATAAAATCATCATGAGTAGCAATGTACCAATCTTCAGTAACACCATTATCATTTGTAATCTTATCAACAAATTTCTCCAGTCTTTCAAGCATGCTATCCAATGCATTAAAACCAATGGTTTTAAAATACTCCCTCAGATTATCTTCCTGGTACTTGAATAAGCTTTTCACTTTATCGCTTTCGCTTCTTTTGAAACCTCCATCGCTGATATAAGCATTCAACACATCAAAACCCCTCCAGTATGCCAGATGGATAATTGCATTCTGAGCAGCTGATATCAATTCAGGCAAAAAGTCGCTGCTTTGTCCATCGTTATAATAAGTATTCACTATTTCGTAGCGACTGCCCAGTAAAGGCTTAATAAAATCATTCTCAATCTGAATAATATGAGGTTTCAGATTTTCAAAATCAATGGCACTGCTTACCGGCAGGTATTGTCTGATTTCCTCTGTACTTTGAAATAACATAACTGGTTAATTATTAATGATTAATGAAACTTTATTAGCTTAATTTCTTGGTTGTTCCGGCTCCGGTATCCAACGTGGTAAGTATTGTATTACGGAAACGAAGCTGTACATCTTTCACTCCGTTATATTGCAGAAAAGCCTCCAACGGATCCAGCAGGTTCTGGCGATCGAGCCAGGCATTGGCAATATTCACCAGAAACGCTTCACGGATATTGCTTCCTCCTTGATTTCCGGCATAGGTTCCACCCGGCATTCCGGCACCCAATACGTTGGGATTTATCATCAG
>CAIZXK010000163.1 GCA_903936865.1 uncultured Bacteroidales bacterium
CTTTGTCATTTCAAATTCTGGAATAAGTGCTAAATGAGCTCCGCCAAATAAGGCCGAACCTGTTAACCATCCTGCATCACGTCCCATAACTTCCAATATCATAATACGTGAATGAGATTCGGCAGTGGTTTTAAGTTTTCCTGTAAATTCGGCAATCGCTTTGGCTGCCGATGGAAAACCCGGGCATAAAACAGCTTCAATATTCTGACCGTTATAGTTATGATTTGTTAACGTTCTCAAATCGTTATCAATGGTTTTTGGGAAACCAATAACAGGAATTCCTTCTGTTTCGTAAAGTCTTTTGGCTGCACCATTGGTATCATCACCTCCGATAGTTACTAAAACATCAATTTTATATCTTTTTAGATTTTGTAAAATCTGAGGTACTCTGTTTTCTGGATTTTTCTTTGATGGAAAAGGATTGGTTCTGCTCGAGCGTAAAGCAGTTCCTCCATACCAACCATCGTAAGGCTGATTTGTAAGATCAACGATATCACCGTCTCCAAGCAAGCCTTTCCAGCCTTGTCTGATGCCATATACTTTATATCCGAGCATCGAAGCTCTATTTCTTATTGACTCGATACTTGAGTTTATTGCAGGTGTATCTCCACCGCCTGACAAAATTGCTAACGTTTTTCCTTTAAAAAGTTTGTGTTCTGATTTCATTTTTGAAAATATTTATTTGTATAATGGATTTTCTCCTTGTTTTTTCTTTTTGTTTTCCATTGGTTTATCTTCTTTAATTTTTCTTCCTTTATCATAAACAATTTTATATACCAAATTACCTTGAACATCCCAATATTGCCAAATCCCATCCTTTAGTTGCAATTTGTAATATCCTTCAGCTGATTTTCCACCTTTTTGATTGTATTCTATCCATTTTCCGTCGGGACGACCATTTATAAAATTCTGTTCTTTGTATTTTGCCCCAAATTTATCGTAATAAACAGACAATCCATCCTTTAAATTCGATTTGTATTTCTCTTGCGTTAACAACACTCCTTTTTCGCTCCATTCTGTCCATTTTCCATCTTTTTCTCCTTTTTTAAATCCACCTTCACTTTTTTTAATACTATTCTCAAACCAATAGATGTCGATTCCGTTTTTTAGATCATCAGTATAATAAGTTTCATACTTCTTTCTGCCGTTTTTATACCATCCTTCCCATTTCCCATCCATCTTTCCATTTATAAAATTGCCTGTATAATCTAATTGTCCATCAATGTACCATTGTTTCCATATTCCATGTTCCTTACCGTTTTCATATTTCCCTTCCTTCAACTTTTTCCCGTTTTCAAACCAGCTTATCCAATTTCCTTTTTTTTTATCTTTTTCAAATTTACCTTCTTTCCATTTTTCTCCGGTTTCGTAATAATAGATCCAAAACCCATCTTGTTGCCCTTCAGAAAAATTACCTTTACTAGCTATGTTTCCGAATTTTGAGTAAAAGATCCATGTACTATCTTGCAAATCCTCTTTAAGATTACCTTCCATTTCTTTCTTACCATCTTCATGCCACCATTTTCCGTAACAATTTAGTTTATCATTAACATAAAAACCCTCAAATCCTTTTTGGCCATTTTTATGATAAACAGTTGTTTCTCCTTGTTTTAAACCATTTATATAAATATATTCCTCTTTAATATTTCCATTATCAAACCATGAAGTAAATCTTCCTTCGAATTTCTTATTAATTATTTTTACTTCACTTTTTTTCTGTTCGTTATCAAACCAAAAAATATTGATTCCATTCTCAAAAAATTCTTCACTCTGTTTTTTCCCATCATCATAATAAGCTACCCATTTCCCGGTTTTTTCTCCTTTTGTATAAATGCCCTCTTTCCAGAGTTGTCCGTTTTTATACCACCATGTCCATTTTCCTTCTCTTAAAGAGTCTTTTAATTTACCTTCTCTTACTTTTTGTCCGTTTTCCCAAAAATCTGATTGTAAATCCTGCGAAAATCCAGAAAAGGTGGATACTAAAAAAATGAAAATTAATAAGTAGCGCATAAATATATTGAAATTAATTATTTTTTTCTGTCAATTGTGTATAAAACTAATTGTTTCATCGAAACTTTTGCTTCACTATCAGGCATTTCAGAAAGAATAGTTAAAGCTTTGTTTTTATATTCTTCCATTTTGTTTTTAGCATATTCAATTCCTCCACTTTTATTAACTTTGCTAATAAGTTCTGCAACTTTCTGTGGATTATTGTGGTAATTTTTCACCACACGAATTGCTTTTCTTTTTTCAAGATAATCAATATTGTTAAGCATATAGATTAATGGAAGTGTCATTTTTTGCTCTTTAATATCAATACCGTTTGGTTTTCCGGTTTCCCTGCTTTTTTCATAATCAAACAAATCGTCTTTTATCTGAAATGCAATACCAACATATTCGCCAAACTGATGCATCTTTTTTATATTTGCTTCAGAAATACCTGTTGAAGCTGCACCACAATCACAACAAGATGCAATTAGTGATGCTGTTTTTTTTCTGATAATCTCATAATAGATTTCTTCTTTTATGTCAAGATTTCTGGCTTTTTCAATTTGCAATAATTCTCCTTCACTCATTTCCTTCACTGCATTTGAAACAATTTTTAGCAAATCGAAATCGTTGTTTTCAACTGCCAGTAATAATCCTCTGGAAAGTAAAAAGTCACCAACCAAAACGGCAATCTTGTTTTTCCATAATGCATTTATGGAAAAGAAACCTCGTCTTTCATTAGAATCATCAACTACATCATCATGTACCAAAGTAGCTGTATGTAATAATTCAATTAACGAAGCAGCCCTGTATGTTTTTTCATTCAGCTCTCCACATATTTTAGCCGATAGAAAAACAAACATAGGTCTGATTTGCTTTCCTTTACGTTTTAGGATATAACGGGTAATTATATCCAATAAAGGTACAGAACTTTGCATTGACTTTCTGAATTTTTTTTCAAAAATATCGATGTTTTCGTTAATTGGTTGTTTTATATCGTTAAGTGAAATCATAGTATTTTTCAAAAACCAAAATTAATCAAAATTTGAATAAGTTAAACGTTTTGTTGTTTGTTTTGTTGTTTGCAAATATTTGTTCAACTTTGCAAAATATTTAAAATAGCTTAATAATGAGTGGATTTCTCTTTAATGAAATTGTTTTCGGCCCTATAAAAAGCAGAAGATTAGGTGTCTCGTTGGGAATAAATTTATTGCCAACTAAACACAAGGTTTGTAATTTCAATTGCATTTATTGTGAATGTGGTTGGAATAAGGATATTGAATCAGCTGATATAAAATTACCATCAAGAAATGATGTGAAAATAGCATTAGAAAACAGATTGATAGAAATGAAAGAAAAAGGTAATTTGCTAGATTCCATTACTTTTGCTGGAAATGGAGAACCTTCTGTACATCCTGATTTTTCTTTAATTGTTGATGATGTAATTTTATTAAGAAATAAGTATTATAAAACTGCAAAAACAACATTACTTTCAAATGCCGGATTATTGTCAGATAATGCTGTTTTAAATTCAATTAAAAGATTGGATAATAATATTTTGAAACTTGATGCTGGTACCGATAAAATGTTTCATTTGATAAACAGATGCAGCGAAAATATTAAAATTAAGGATATTGTAGAAAATCTAAAGAAATTTAAAGGAAAACTTATAATTCAAACTCTATTTATAAGAGGAATTTATAAAAATGAAAAAGTTGATAATACTTCAGAAGAAGAATTGATTAATTGGTTAGGATATATTTCTGAAATTAAACCTGAATATGTTATGATTTATCCTATTGACAGAGCAACTCCAGCCGAAAATCTTGAAAAAATATCCAGAGTTGAATTGGAAAAAATAGCAAAAAGAGTAAATTTATTGGGAATAGAAACTAAAGTATATGATTGAAAATGGGAAATTATGATATTAAGGTTCTTTTAGCATTTGGAAAGGCTATTGATGGAAGAAAGGATTTTTTTAAATGGTTGCTGGATAATGGTTATCCTGAACTTGCAGCTTTATCAAATGCCATACGGGGTGATGAAGATGCGTTGAAATGGTTACTGGATAATGGATTTCCTGAGCTGGCAATATTAAGTAATGCAATGGATAACGAACCAAATGCTATTCAGTGGTTGATTAATTCGAAAAATGAAATGCTTTTTCAATTCTCTTTAGCATGCAGAGGGGATGAAGATGCTGTTAAATGGTTTCAAATTAAACAATTGCCAGTATTTATTTATCTTGCCGAAAAAATAAATAAACTTTTAAAATTACAGGCAAAAGAAAATACATTCTGGTATAAAATAAAGTTTTAAAAAAAAAGCGTAGTAAATTTACTACGCTTTTTTTATTGGAATATTATGAAAGTTATTCTTTTATAAAATCAACTCTTCTGTTTACAGAAAAATGTTCCTTTGAGAAAGGGTCACGTTTTCCTTTGCTATCAAGTGAAAGTCTGTTGTTTTCAATACTGTATTTATTAATTAATGTATTGTAAACTTCTTCGGCACGTTTTTTACTCAAATAATCATTATATTCATCAGAACCACTTTGGTCGGCATTACCCACTACTTTAATTCTTAGACTTTTATCATTCTTCATATACTCAGCAATTGAAGCAACTTTTTTCATTTCTTCTTCTTTAATGTTAAATTTGTTTACATCAAAGAATATCGAGAATTGCAAATATCCAGCACTGATAATTGTCGTTGGATTTGTTTTTCTTAATGTATCAAGTATTGATTTGTAGATATCGCGTTTTAAGGCTTCAATATTAATACCAGGTTGACTTGGATTATCTGTAGGAATAACAACAGGTGCTGGTTTGTTTTCAAGTTCTTTAACCTTGTTTTCAAGATCCTTTACTTTAGAGTCTTGAGAATTAACTTTGTTTTCAAGTTCTTTAAGTTTTGCATTTAAAGAGTCTCTTTCAGCTTTTTTAGCAGAATCGTCATAAACAGCACCTTCACCTAATGTACCTTTTTTGGTTCTTGAACTTGTATAATCACCACAATCAGCAAAAACTGTAGGATTGTTCCTGAAGTTGAATCTATAACTTAAGCCTAATGAAGAGTAGGTTAAGATATCATATTTGAATCCTCCTTGAGAAGCATCAATATCATCAGTATTGGCTACGGTCCAAATGTTTTCAAAGTTTACTTCAAATCTCGAGTCTATTCTATATTTAGCCCCAAAACCAAAAGGAATTATTGTTTCTGTTTGCATTTTTTCCTTAACTGTTCCATTCGAAGAATATCCGATACTGGAAATAAACTTATGACTTCCTAATTGTTTTTTTACTGTTCTGAAGTCAACAAATCCTATACCACCTATTCCATACAAATTTAATCTTCTGCATGGATTATCACCATAGATTAATCGACTGAAATTGATTGTTGCATTAATGTTGTATTCATTAAACTGTCCTTCAAAGTGTTGATTTGCAGACCTTTTAGTTCCTGAAAGGTTTCCTCTGATAAATTGACCTCTTAATTCAAAAGTTGAATTGAGTTTTTTTGTCAAAATAGCACCAAAGGCAGCATTTCTCTCGTTTTCAAAAGTTGAAAGAGGATAGATTTTGTATTGTCTCAGGTCTCCCCAGAACAAACTTAACCCACCGTTTACATTTAAAGACCAATTGTCTAAAATTTTTCCTTTTTCTGCATTTTGACTGTTTGCTTTAAATTGGATTCC
>CAIZXK010000164.1 GCA_903936865.1 uncultured Bacteroidales bacterium
AAGTGTGGCAGGAAGTTGGCTTACAAAATTTGGTTTTTGCAGCGATGAACCTTTTTCCTCCAACTGGTTTGGATATTGCCCCACTTCAAAATTCAATTTATTGGAAATGCCGCTCAACGATTCAAGGCGTAAATCACGCAAACCCGGAGATGCATTTTTATCGATGGTAACCCTCACTCCTATCCTATCGGCCAACTGTGGACTACTTTGATCATCCAGCTTTCCTTTTTTCTTAAACTTTTTGTTCTTTTCGGCTTTTTGATTTATCGGAATAATTTCCGCCTTCACACCTTCGCCGCTTATAAGCACGCCAGTGGCAGCTGTAAGGTTTAAACCGCCTATTTCAATATCCACAACCGTACCCATTTCGCCACCAGCAGGATAAATATAACCCAACGAAAGTTTTTGTGCCGAAAGTTCACCAATTATAAAAGACAAACAAAGCAAAAATATGATTCTATATCGCATAAAAAGGAAGAACTCAAATATGGAATTACTTTCTCTGGATTTCTTAAAAATGACTTTTTCTTTGATAGTAGAGAAAGTGTAACAATAAGAGAAGGTCATTTTTTATTGTATCCAAAAGAAAAAAATCTGGATTCTGAAAACAATGATATAAATGCAAAATCGTCGTTTAATTTTCTTTCAATACAATCAAGATTAACAGGCAAAATAACAGCTCCGAATGCTTTTGGTGCTAAGACTTCCGGAATTCTTGAAGCAGATTTCTTTGGAAATGAAAATGCTAATTTTGTTGATGCCAATGGATTCAGACTCAGACATGCATACATTAAGCTGAATTGGGCAAAAGCTGAATTACTAGTAGGTCAATACTGGCATCCATTTTTTATACCTGGATGTTTTTCAGGTGTAATTTCCTTTAATACAGGAGCTCCAATGCAACCATTCTCAAGAAATCCTCAAATAAGACTTACTCATAAAATTGGAGATTTGAGTATTGCAGGTGTTTTATCAGCACAAAGAGATTTTACAAGTCCTTTGGGATCTTCTGCCTTACGGTATTCTAATATTCCTGATTTTAGTGCAATTTTTTCATTTGAGAAAAAGAATGAAGAAAAGAAATCAGAATTACTTACCGGTTTTGCAGTGGATTACAAATCAATACAACCATTTTTAACTACTACAAAAGGAAGTAAAACCTATATTACAGATGAGAAAGTGTCGGGTGTTTCTGCTACAGCATTTTTAAAATTCAAATCAGAAGCTTTAACTTTTAAAATACAGGGAGTATATGGTCAAAATTTGTTTGATTTAACAATGCTTGGAGGATATGTTGTTAATGGAATTTCAGATACAACTAAAAACATGGTTACTTACGCAACATTAAATAACATGGCGGGTTGGGCTGAGATTCATACCAATGGAAAAAAAATTCAATTTGGACTTTGGGCTGGTATTACTCAAAATCTGGGTTCAAACGATAGTATTGTTGCATACTCTAATAAAGTTGGTGGAACTGATGCAACTACCAGAGCTGCTAATATTAAATCTATTATAAGAATTGCTCCCAGAGTTGTTTTTATTCAAGGTAAATTAAATTTTGCTACTGAATTTGAATATACAACTGCTGCTTATGCGACTAAAGATGCTAATGGAGTTATTAATAGAGATAAATTTGGTGTTATTACCAATACTGAAAATCTATCTAATCTAAGATTATTATTTTCGTTAATATATAACTTCTAAATAGTAATTTTCTTTGATAAAAAAACCTCCATTAATTCAGTGGAGGTTTTTTTATTGTAAAAAATTTTCTACAAAAGAAACGAAATATCTTATTTTGGCTTAACCCGTAATTAATTGTACAAATTGATATTTTCACTATTTGTTTGGATAGGCAGTATTCGTTTTTATAAAAAGTTCAAGCT
Organism: uncultured Bacteroidales bacterium; assembly: GCA_903936865.1. Lineage (GTDB taxonomy): Bacteria > Bacteroidota > Bacteroidia > Bacteroidales > JACABE01 > JACABE01. The sequence continues at coordinate 1,890 of CAIZXK010000164.1, forward strand.
TTTGCCTTTTGATTTTTTTTTGCTTTATTTCAGATACAAATTATAGGCGTTATCAATAAAACCAAAGAAAGACTTATTCATATTCAATTCAGTTACCATAATAAGAATTACATCCTGTTTTTCGATGTTTTCCTTATCTTTTGAATGATCCACAAAAACAGCTTTATCACCCCAGATGTCAGGATAAATAGTTGAATTATAATACCAAAACTGATGAGTTTTAAACACAGATTCTGGAACTTTACTATTATAAATGCTCCAGTAATAACTATCAGCAATTACCAGAACATTGGGTTTTGCTTTAAGATCTGTACTTTCAATAATAATTTCAGGATAAGCCATGGTTTCGTGTGGAAGTTGAAATAATAAATTCAACGTCAATTCAATATCAAAATCTACATCTTTAGATTTGTTTGTAACTTTATAATTCTTAAGCGATATATTTGCCAAATCAATACTTCTGGTTTTTTCAACAAAATTAAGTAACGTATCAGTAGCCAAACACATACCGTAAGTACTCCAATGTACACCATATTTCGGGAACAAAGGAAATGCTGAAGTATCTTTCATCGATATAAACCAAGCATTTAAATCGAGATGAGTAATATTCATATTTTTACACTGTTGTGAGAAATATAAATAGTTGGATAGTGTTTTGTTTACTGCATTATATCGGTCGGGAATATATTCAGGGAAATAGCTTGCTTTTCCGGGTTCAAAAACAATGATTAAATCGATGTTCTTTTCTCTTTTCAGATAATCCTGTAAGATCTTTGTTCGTTTCAACACATTGTTAATTGAATCTTTACCTACAAAATTTGCACCTGTATAATCAAGTATATAACCTTCTTCATACAAACAATCCGATTTACCTATAATAGCTTTTTGCGTTGAAGTTCTGCGAAATAATGAATAATCCAACTGATTGTTGCAACGAATTAAAAAATTCTTAAATCCGATATTGTCTTCCAGACTTTTATTAAAATCAGTTTGAAACTTTTCATTAAACCATGATTTCCAGGTAAACCATTTTAATTCCGGTTTATCCGCTTTTTCAAATGCCCCATCCAACGATCTGAAACTAAAAATATTTAATTGTGTTTCTGCAAAAGGAATCAACATGATACCAATCAATACTCCAAACATTATTCTTTTTTGTATCCGTTTTACCATAGTTTTAAAATCTGAAGTAAATAAAAGGATTAAAACCAGAAGAAGCTACATAAGCCACACTTACAAAAAACAATACAATATTCAGTAAAGTCATTGAATAATATCCGGATAGTGAATATTTATGTGCAAAAAATGTTTTTTCCATCCACTCCCCTATTTTAAATGCTCTGACAAATGAAAAGAAAAAAGCAAGCAGAATTATAAATTTGAATTTTGCATCGAAATATAAAAGATTATGCTCAAAATTAAACGAAAACATCTTTCCAATAAAAACAAAGGTGGTTGAAATATCTTCAATTCTGAAGAAAGCCCATCCAACTAACGTAATTATAAATGTGATGATTATAGCTGGAATTTTTCCAATACGGTTTAAAAAATTCAATAAGAATAATCGATCAGCAATCAAAAATAATCCATGATAAGTTCCCCATGCTACAAAATTCCAGGAAGCTCCATGCCATAAACCAGAAAGCAAAAAAACGACCCAAAGGTTGAAATACAACCTATTAACACTCACTTTATTTCCTCCAAGCGGAATGTAAAGATAATCTCGCATCCATCGGCTTAAAGTTATATGCCAGCGTCGCCAGAATTCAGTAATACTCTGCGAAATATAAGGATTATTGAAGTTCTCGGGAAATACAAAACCTAGCATTCGGGCAATTCCAATTGCCATATCCGAATAGCCTGAAAAATCAAAATATATCTGAAAAGCATATGCTGTAATACCAATCCATGCTGTTGCTGTGTTGATATCCACAATATCCATAGCAAAAATTCTATCTGCTTCTACACCTAATACATTTGCAATCAACACCTTTTTTGACAAGCCAATAATAAAACGATAAAACCCTACCAATTTATTATCAATGGTTTCATTTGTTCGTCTATCAGTAATCTGATCGGTAATTTCGTTAAACCGAATTATAGGACCTGCAATAAGCTGAGGGAAAAACAAGATATACAATGAGTAATCAACAATACTCTTCATTGGTGGCTTTTCGTCACGATAAACATCAATTATATAACTCATTTCGTGAAAAGTAAAAAATGAAATACCAATTGGTAGTGCCACACGCATAAAATTTATGGCATCCATTCCAAAGAAAGTTAATCCATTATTTAAGTTATCAAGAAAGAAATTGGCATATTTAAAGTACAACAGAAATCCCAAATTAATTGATATGGCAATTGCTAGCCACAATTTTCGTTTTCGTCCCTGGGATTTATGGATTATTTTAGCCAGAAAGAAATCAAGCAGAATGCTAAAGAAAATAATAAATAAATACTTGGTACCACCCCACGAATAAAACAATATGCTTGCCGATACTATTACAAGATTCCTTAATTTATAAGGACTTATAAAATAAATAATCAGAAAGAAAGGAAAGAAATACAACAAGAATAAGCTACTGCTGAATACCATTCTATTTCGATAAAACTAATTTATGAGTAACCGATTTATTATTAACATTTATAGTACAGAAATAGATACCATTTGAAATGTTATTCCCTTTATTATCAATTCCATTCCAGGAAAATGTATAGTTTCCATTATCAAAAAATGATTTGTTTGATAAGTCTTTTATCAATCTGCCGGTATAATCATAAATTACTGCTTTTATATTAGCTTTTCCTTCTGTTTTAACTGAAATTTGTGTATTAGATGAAAAAGGATTTGGATAGCAATTAGAAACAAAACCAATGTTTTCCTCAACGTCGGTCTGATCTTCAACAACTAAATAGATAGGAATGATTTTTTGAGTTATAAAATTTTCATTTACAATCAACTGACAATTATAATTACCGACCTGAAGCTGATTTCCGTCAAATTGAATTACTATCTGATGATTTTCATTTACATTTAATCCACCTACATTAGTATTTGTTGAAGCCCAAGGTACCGGCATATTATTTCCTAATTGCAATAAATTGGTAAACAGAATCAGTCCTGAACCTGAATTATTAAGATTAACAACTGAAGTATCTGTTGTATTAATTTGTATTGTTTTATTTACAACCAAAGGTGAACAATTTAAATTTGGATTTGCGTCACCAATCAAAGGGAAAATTATATTATCCAACCAGGCACAATCAGCACCCGTATTTACAGAATTATCTTTTACATAAGTCCATTTAAAAGTATGTGAACCAGCTGATACTGGAAAAGATTCCTGCGACCAGTCAATTTCGCCATCCCAACGAGCCTTTTCTGAACCATCAATATAGAAAGCAAGGTAATCATAATTATGATTATTAATATCTCTTTCACAGGAAACCTTTTTGTGAAATTTAATAGTTCCATCAGCGAGAATGTATTGATTTACTGCTATAAATGAAGATTGACTGTGAGTAATTTTTCCTGATTTTGCAGAATAATTACCTTGATATTTTAAACTATCTGAAGTAAACCAATTAAGATTTCCGCCCAAATTCCAATCATATTTTGTAAAATCATTGGTTTCAAAATCTTCAATAACTTCACCTAACTGTATGAAGAAATAGGTATTATATTTATAATTATTACTTCCAGTAATTTCAGCATTTAATACAATTAAATGATTTGCTGGTATATTGGATGAAGTAGTAATAATAAAAAAAGCATTTCTGAAAGAATATGGTTTTATGGTATCAATATTAGCAAATCCAGGATTTAATGTAATAAATGGATCTGATGATGATAATTCAAAATGGAGATTACTTGCAGTAGCACCACCTATATTCTTTATTTGCAACATCATAGATGCTGTTTCGTTAGGTTCTAATACATTATTGTCTCCATCAATAATAGTAATGCTGCCTGTTTGAAGTAAAAATGAGTTTACTCTTAATGAAAAGCCTCTTGAAAATGTATCAGTTTGAGATATTACATTGCCAATCAAATCTATAAAATGACCATCCATTACATTGTTCTTCACTACAAATTTAAACGCATTAGCAATAAACAAACTATCATTTCCTGAAATATTCCCAACAATTGCAGTAGAATCAAGCATTTTGATTGTTGTATCAGATGAGCTGAGTAACATGGATGCATTAATAAAATTAGTAATACCAATATTCTTTATTTTCACAGAAACCAACACTGTATCTCCTGCATTAACAATAGTATCGCCACCAGCATTAACAGAATATTCAAATAATAAACCATACGTTTTAAATGGAATGCTTCTTACAAAAGAAACGTTATTATTATCGGTAACCCTAAATTTAATGGATGTATTATAATATCTTGCAGGATTTGCTGAAAATACGCCGTTTTCTGTAAGATTCATATTATCAGGATAATCAGGTGGCGTAAGAACAATTTTCCTATTAATAGTATTTTGTGTAAAATTATTAGACAATGAAGTATATTGATAATTAACGACATCACCTCCTGATAAAGCAGAAATCCATTTTCCTGTAGTATTTATTGCTCCATAATAAAACTCAATTTTACCGGTTTTAAATATTTTCATTGCAACATTTACATAAGCAGCAGATTGTCCATTGATTCCAGCATTCCAGCTAATGGTTGCTGAGTTGGCATCTGCTTCAAAAGTAACTTTCTGACCACTTCCATAAACCAAATCAGCATAAAATGGGGCAATCATTCGATGACTTCTAAATAACAAATCGGCATCTATTAAATAAGGAAAAGTATATAATGAATTATCAAATTTGATATATCCATCAGCATAAACATAAATCTGATTATATGACTTTCCGAAGAAAGGAAAGCTAAAATTAAGGTTTTGTAATACATATCCACTATTTCCTGTATTCAGCACTTGAATTGGTGTGGATGGAAATGAAGTATTAACAATATTTTCTGTATAATCCATTTTCAAATCCCATTTATATGGTTGAGTTCCAAATTCAGCAGTAAACTGATGCGAATATGGTGAGTAAATTTTAGCATTCATACTATCAATTTGAATAGAAAGCTTATCAAAAATAACATTTTTCACTACAGAAAAACGAGACGTATCATTATCGGTTAAAATAACATTAGTAGATGGATAATTTGTTTCATTTATTCCTGAATTATAATCAATTAAAGAAAAGGAATTAAGCTGTCCACCACCAATACTTGTTGGATCCTTTTCAATAATTTCCAAAAAATATTTTGCAGGAACACCAACTTCAACATAACTTAAAAGCGGTGTAATGTCTAATCCAAATTCAATATTCTGAGCACTTTCAGTTGTATCACCCTGCATTCCGATACTTCCTCCATGAAAATTTAAAATTGGATATTCCATTCTGTACTCAGGAATTGAAGAATTTGTATTTTGATTTACGCCAACAACAACTTTTATTTGAAATCTTCTGTTGTGCTTCATATTGATTTTCATAGTCAAAAGAGGATTTTGAGTAGTTTTTGCTTTTATCACATAAACCGAAGAATTCCATATTCCACCATTTGGACCTCCATCTGCCAAAGATTTATACATCATGTATGAAAAACCACCATCTCCCCATCCTGGTCCTGAAAATCCGTTAATTATCTTTAAACCACCAATTTCCCAATCTCTTACATTTACTACACCATCACCATTAATATCGATATTATTGGTGTATTGTCCATCATTATTATAATCAAAACGTATAGAATCATTATAACCCATTATTGTCCATGCATGAGAAGGACTGCTACCCCAAGATGAAACCAAAGATTTTCCTCCTTCGGGAGTACCTGCAGGCAAATAAGAACCCGGAGGGGAACAGTATTGAGCATACATAGCTGCTACTCCACCAGTATTACTTCCCTCCAAATGATCATATAACCATGTTTTTAAGATTCTGATACCTTCAGGAGAATCACACCGTATTGAATATACTCCAGATAGACGATTTTTCATTCCATTGTAATATTTTGAATAACCGGTCATCCAACGTTTCTCTCCTCCAGTGTTTAATGCTCCACCATAATCAACAACATTAGGTGTTCCACAGGTACGGGTTATTTCCCATGTATCAAAAAAACTGACTCCTGTATAATTATAAGCCTCATTAAGAAAATTCCAGGAAAAATGAGATGGATACTGATTTGCAGCAATCGAAGAATTTAGATTTCGTAATCTATTTACCTCATAGGTAAATACAAAAGCCTGACCAGCAATTTGTCCACATTCATATCCACTTTGTGATGTTACCGGACGAAAATATACAGATGTAGAATTATCAACAGAAACAGGTAATTGAACAGCAGTTGCTGATTTATAAAACATTGGTACTTCAAGCTCAGGTATGTTAGCTATACGAATCGAATCAGATAAACTCATTGCTTTTGGCAACGTATTAAAATATTCTGATTCCTGCATTCCAACACTTGGGATTATTTGAGCAAAAACCATTTGTGAAAAAGCAAATAAACTGATAAAAAGTAGATTTTTTTTCATAAAACTAAAAATTACATACACAAAGTTAATAAATAAGCTAAGAATAAGCAAAAGCTTAGCTGATAGTAAGCTCTTATTTTTTTTTTAATTTATTTAGATTACAAATATATGAAATAATTTAGAATTATGATTTTCTTATT
>CAIZXK010000165.1 GCA_903936865.1 uncultured Bacteroidales bacterium
GCAGAAAAATATGTTAAATACTTTAATTTATATTCATTCTAAATATGTAAACTCTTTTTATAGCTTTTATATAAAACATTTTCAGTAGTTTAATAGTTAATAATTTAATATATATCGTTAAATATAGCGTATTAGAAAAATTATAAATTACTGGTTTTGCTATTTAAATTAGGCTTAAAAAAGAATGAATTTATAAAAAACTATATTTTTATCAACAAAAAAGCCGATATTAATTAATATCGGCTTTGTAAAATATAAGAATCTAAAGAATCTTATTCGCTTTTTTTCTGTCTTTTTCGATCTAATTCATCTAAAAGAATTTTACGCAATCTTAATGATGCTGGGGTTACTTCCAAGTATTCATCATCAATGATATATTCCATATATTCTTCCAAAGAATACTTAGTTGCTGGAACTATAGAAACCTTATCATCGGATCCGGAAGCTCGCATATTCGTTAATTTCTTGGTTTTAGTAATATTAATTACTAAATCGTCCTGACGGATATGTTCTCCAATTACCTGACCTGCATAAATAGGTTCATTTGGACTTACCATAAAACTACCTCTGTCTTGTAATTTATCAATTGCATAAGGGATAGCAGTTCCTGATTCCATAGCTATTAATGAACCGTTTCTCTTAGAAGAAATTTCTCCTTTCCAGGGTTCAAAAGCTTTAAAACGATGTGCCATAATAGCTTCACCTTCAGTAACTGTAAGTATATTACTTCTTAAACCAATAATACCACGCGAAGGAATTGAAAACTCTAAGTGCAAACGATCGGCTTTGGTCTCAATCTGAATAATTTCTCCTTTACGCTGTGTAACTAATTCAATTACTTTACCTGCCGAGGCTTCTGGTGCATGTACCGTAAGAAATTCAATTGGTTCACATTTTACTCCATTAAATTCTTTAACAATTACGCGAGGTTGACCAACTTGCAGTTCATAACCTTCACGTCGCATGGTTTCTATTAAAATAGATAAGTGTAATATTCCTCGTCCATAAACAATATATGCATCCGGAGAATTGGTTTCTTCCACTTTTAGTGCCAGATTTTTTTCCAATTCCTTATATAATCTATCTCTTAAATGTCGGGAAGTAACAAATTTACCTTCTTTTCCAAAAAATGGAGAATTATTAATAGTAAAGAACATACTCATTGTAGGTTCGTCTATAGCGATGGGTATCAATCCTTCTGGTATATCAAAATCAGCTATTGTATCACCTATCTCGAAATCGTCAATGCCTAAAACAGCACAAATTTCACCTGGATAGACATCTTCTTTCATTTTTTCTTTTCCTAAGCCTTCAAAAACATAAAGTTCCTTAACTTTTGATTTTAAAACGCTACCATCCCTTTTTACTAATGATACGTTCATTCCCCATTTCATAATTCCTCTGGTAAGTCTTCCAACAGCAATTCTTCCAACATAAGAGGAATAATCCATTGATGTTATTTGCATTTGCAAGTTTCCTTCCTCAAAAACAGGGTTTGGAATATAATCAATAATTGTGTCGAGTAAATAAGTTATATCTGTAGTTGGTTTTGTATAATCTTCAGACATCCATCCTTCTTTTGATGAACCATATACGGTAGGAAAATTAAGTTGTTCTTCAGTAGCATCCAGATTAAACATTAAATCAAAAACAGCTTCGTGGGTAGAAATAGGATCGCAATTTGGTTTATCAACCTTATTTATTACAACAATAGGTTTTAAGTTAAGTGCCAAAGCTTTCTGCAGTACAAATCGAGTTTGAGGCATTGGACCTTCAAAAGCATCAACAAGTAATAAAACGCCATCAGCCATATTTAAAACACGTTCAACCTCTCCACCAAAATCGCTGTGGCCTGGAGTATCTATAATATTAATTTTAATTCCTTTATATCTAACCGAAACATTTTTCGATAAAATAGTAATTCCTCTTTCTTTTTCCAAATCATTGCTATCGAGTATTAGATCACCCATCGACTGATTGTCTCTGAATAATTTTACCTGATGTAAAATTCTATCAACCAAAGTTGTTTTACCGTGGTCAACGTGAGCTATGATAGCAATATTCCTGATATTCTGCATAATGATATTTATTGTTTGCTTAAAAATTGAATTTGCAAAATTACGCTTTTAATCCTTATAAATATAATATAAATTCAATTGTTTCGAGTTAAATTATTCAAAATTTGTGATTTTGATTTTTATAATTTTAAAAAGTGGGATTTAAAATTCGATTTTTATTGTAATAGTTCTTTGAAATTTGACAAAGATTATTCCTGCAAAAAATTAATTAATTGATTATTAACATATTATACAAAAATCAACTTTGTCAAAGTTCTCGATATCTGTGTCTTAAAAAGTTTAACTGAATAGTGTAAGGTAAAAAATGATTTAATTTGATTAATAATAAATAGTTCTTCAAGGAGTTTAACAAATAAAAATTTCGAGATTTATTATCAAGTTTATACAAAAAAAGCTACCCAAAAATGGATAGCTCTTTCTAAAAAACTTTTAAATAATTAATATGCTAAAA
>CAIZXK010000166.1 GCA_903936865.1 uncultured Bacteroidales bacterium
ACGCTGTTCGGCATTGAGATTGTCACGCGCGATCAGATTCTGGTGGACTTAAATGATCAAATACTATTGCTTCAGCAGTTTCATTGTATTTGCAGGTCATGCTGGCTTTTATTGAATGTTCAAATATTACTCTTTTTTGCATTTTACTGTCCATTTTAAATAAAAAACTGATTTCAAAAAGATTATTAGTTTTTTTGTTAAAAAATATAAAAGTATAATACATTGATATATTAACACAAACAAAAAAAAACAATTGAAAAAGCATTAAAAAACTAAAAACAGAAATAAAAAGATTGTTGTATAGTATTTTTTTTTTAAATTTGCAGCCTAAATTTTTAAAATATTATGGCAAATAAACAAGACAATACCGAAGGCAAAATAATTGCAGTAGAAGAAGCTTTAGGGAGAACTGAGCAATTTATTGAAAAAAATCAAAAAATGATAATTATCGTTCTAAGTGTAATAGTAGCGATAGTTTTGGGTTATTTTGGTTTCAAACAATTTTATTTAAAACCACAAGAAGCAAAAGCTCATAGTGAAATGTTTTATGCTGAAAAATATTTTGAACTTGATTCTTTAGATCTTGCTTTAAATGGTGATGGTGAACATATTGGATTTCTTGAAGTTATTGACAATTATGGTATAACAAAAGCATCTAATCTAGCAAAATATTACACTGGAATCATTTATCTGAAAAAAGGTAAATTCCAGGAAGCAATTGATTATTTAGAAGATTTTGATGGAGATGATCAAATAGTAGGATCATTGGCTATAGCAGCAATTGGTGATGCATATATGGAATTAAATAATCCCGATAAAGCATTGGAAAGCTATTTAAAAGCAGCCGAAAAAAACAGTAACAATTTTACTTCACCTCAATGTCTAATGAAAGCTGGCTTTGTATATGAAGAAAAAAATGACTGGGCTAATGCTTTAAAAACTTACGAAAGAATTAAAAAAGATTTCTTCAAATCTCAGGAAAGCAGAGAAATTGATAAATATATTGCAAAAGCAAAAGGAATGTTAAATCAATAATATTTAATTTAAAAAACTAATTAAATGGCAATTTGCAATAAACAAGCAAATTGCCATTTATTTTTAAAATCAATCACTATGGCTACAAAACTTAAAAATTTATCAACTTATAATCCCAAAAAAATTCCGTCAGCTGAAAATATGACTTTTGGAATAGTTGTATCTGAATGGAATGAGGAAATTACAGATGCACTCTGCAAAGGAGCAGTTGAAACCTTAATTGAAAATGGAGCTAAAATGAGTAATATACACATAAAATATGTTCCAGGAAGTTTTGAATTGGTGCTAGGTGCTCAACTTATGAACTATAATTTAAATTGTGATGCTGTTTTATGCTTAGGCTGTGTTATTCAAGGCGAAACACGACATTTCGATTTTATTTGCAATGCAGTTGCAAATGGAATTATGAATTTGAATAATGAATTAATTTCACCAATAATTTTTGGTGTTCTAACTACAAACAATTTAGAACAAGCCAAAGATAGAGCAGGTGGTAAGCATGGTAACAAGGGAGTAGAAGCTGCTTTAACTGCTATTAAAATGATTTCTTTGCAGCAAGAATTAGAAGAATCTATATAAGTCATTTATAATGGATATCAATAAATCTATAATTTTTTTTGGAACACCTGAATTTGCGGTAGCTTCTCTTGATAAACTGTTGGTAAATAATTTCACTGTTAAAGCAGTAGTTACCACACCGGATAAGCCTGCAGGAAGAGGAAAGAAAATTAGTTTATCTCCTTTAAAAGTATTTGCTCTCGAAAAAGGAATACCTATATTACAGCCTGAAAACTTGAAGGATATAAATTTTATATCTGAATTAAAAGAGTTGAAAGCAGATTTATTTGTTGTAGTTGCTTTTAGAAAACTTCCTGTTGAAATATGGGAAATGCCACCCTTAGGTACATTTAATCTTCATGCTTCTCTTTTACCCGATTACAGAGGTGCAGCTCCAATAAATTGGGCAATAATAAATGGTGAAACAGAAACCGGTATTACTACTTTTTTCTTAAATGAAAATATTGATGAAGGAAAAATAATTTTTAATCAAAAAATTGGAATTAATGCGGATGAAACTTTTGGAGAACTTTACAATCGTATGAAAAACATTGGTTCTGAACTGCTTATAAAAACTGTTAATTCAATTTTTAACAATAATGTAAATACGATTGAGCAAAAACTATTTTTAGACAAAATAAAAATAATAAAGAAAGCTCCTAAAATACAAAAATCTGATTGTAATATTAACTGGAATAGTAATTCTATTGATATTGTAAACAAAATAAGAGGTTTAAATCCAATTCCAACAGCATATACATTAATTTTTAATGAAAATGATGTGGAAATTTATCTGAAAATTTTCAAAGCAAAAGCCGAAATTGAAAATCACAACCTGGAAATTGGAAAAATTCAATCAGATAATAAGAGCTTTTTAAGAATTTCTGTTCCTGATGGATACGTTTCTTTACTTGAAATTCAGATTTCCGGAAAAAATAAAGTTAAAATTGCTGACTTTTTGAGAGGTCATCAGGTTAATGAACATTGGAAAATTAAGTAAAAAATTAACTAAGATGGATTAGAATCTACTAGTTTATGGTGTTTTTTAAAAAAGTTATTAACAAAATGCTTATTTTATTAACATTTTTGTTTTTTTTTTATGAAAACACTTGACAATGCTATTTTTTTAATTATATTTGTAGCGTTAATAACTAAATAATTAATTATCATTAAATTTTTACACAATGAATAAGGCTGAATTAATCGATGCCATGGCAGCTGAGTCTCAAATGACCAAAGTTGACCTTAGAAAAGCACTTGATGCTTTTGTTGTTGCAACTACTAAATCTTTAAAAAAAGGTGATAGAGTAGCTTTAGTAGGTTTTGGATCTTTCAATGTAGTTAAAAGAGCTGCACGTAAAGGTCGTAATCCACAATCGGGTAAAGAAATAAAAATTGCTGCTAAAAAAGTGGTAAAATTTAAACCAGGAAACGATTTAGCTGGAAAAGTTAAATAAATTTTCTTTACAAAAAAGTCCCGTTAACAGCGGGACTTTTTTTTTGAATACTTCTTTAATTTGCAGTTTTAAGTTATTAAATGTAATTTTGCATCACAATTACTTCAAAATAAAACTCGCATTTATAACTGAGCATGAACAAATTAAAACTTTATATATTTATTTTTTTCATAATAATATCAACATTTTCTTATTCTCAAAAAATATCTTTGCCTCTCCAGTTCGATGTTAAAAGAGAAAAATGGGTTGACTCTGTGTTTAATACACTTTCAAATAATGAAAAAATAGCACAACTTATTATGATTCGATCATTTTCTGATCAAAATCAATCCTATTATGATACAATAGCCAAACAAATAAGCACTTATAATTTAGGTGGCGTTTGTTTTTTTAAAGGAGGCCCAATTTCTCAGGCCATTGTTAGCAATTACTATCAAAAATCAGCAAAAACCCCTCTTTTTATTTCAATTGATGGAGAATGGGGTTTAAGCATGAGACTTGACAGTACAGCTTCTTTTCCCAGACAAATGACTATGGGTGCATTAACAAATGACTCACTTATATATAATTTTGGAAAAGAAGTTGCTTATCAATGCAAAAGATTGGGTATTCACATTAATTTTGCTCCTGTTGCTGATATTAATTCCGATCCTAAAAATCCAGTTATAAACAGCCGTTCTTTTGGTGAAGATAGATATAAAGTTGCCAGAAAATCAATAATGTATATGAAAGGTATGCAGGATAATGGACTTCTAACGAGTGCTAAACATTTTCCCGGACATGGAGATACAGATACAGATTCTCATCATTCCTTGCCAATTATTAACCACTCAAAAGATGTACTTGATAATCTGGATTTGTATCCATTTAAAGAAATGATTTCAAATGGATTAACTGGAGTAATGGTTGCCCATTTATTTGTTCCTTCTCTAGATACTACAAAGAATACAGCTTCTTCTTTATCTAAAAAAATAATTACAGATTTATTGAAAAATGAATTAAAATTTGAAGGACTCATTTATACAGATGCCCTGGAAATGAAAGGAGTAACAGCTTATTTTAAACCAGGAGTAATTGAAGTAAAAGCTTTACAGGCTGGTAATGACATACTTTTATTACCCGAAAATGTTCCAATTGCCATTAATGCAATAAAAATTGCAATAGATAGCAATTTGATTTCACAAAATGAAATCGATTTAAAATGCAAAAAAGTATTAATGTATAAATATCTGGCCGGTCTAAATAATTACAACCCTATTGATACTTCAGATTTAATTAAAGATCTCAATAATAGAAAATCTGATATTATATCAGCTGAGATTTATAAACATGGATTAACATTAATTAAAAACGAAGATCAGTTGCTTCCATTAAAAGATTTAAAAAATTATAATATTGGAGTACTTTCAATAGGTGATGAAAACATAACAGAATTTCAGAAGGTTATAGAAAACTATGCAATAACAACTAATTACAATATTGCTAAAGATTTTACTAATATTGAAAAGGATAGCATTTTGAATTCTGTTAATAAACATAATCTTCTTATCGTTGGAATTCATAATACAAGCAGTTTGGCTTCCAAGAATTTTGGTATCTCAAAACAAACAATTGATTTGATTGATACTTTATCCAGAATTAATAAATTAATTACTTGCTATTTTGCCTATCCTTATGCTTTAAGTATATTAAATGGAAAACTTAAATCTCAATCAATTATCGTTGCAAATCAAGACAAAACAGAGTCGCAATCAATTGCAGCACAAATGATTTTTGGTGCAGCTACTTCTGAAGGGATTTTGCCGGTTACTATTTCGGACAAATACCCCTTAAATACACAAATAAAAACAAAGCAAACGCGAATTGGCTATGCTTTTCCTGAAGAAATAGGTATTGATAATGAAAAACTCATGCAAATTGATTCATTAGCTTTAAGAGGAATATCAGAAAAAGCTTACCCAGGTTGTCAGATATTTGTAGCAAAAAACGGAAAAATCTTTTATCAGAAATCATTCGGTACATTTTCATACATTGATTCAAATCTTGTTGATAACAATAGTATATATGATTTGGCGTCGATTACCAAAGTTGCTGCAACTACTTTAGCAATAATGAAATTGCACGAAGATGGGAAAATAAATATTAATAGAAAACTTTCTTCTTATTTAAAATACTTAAAACAATCAAATAAAAAGGATATTACCATAAGAGAAATAATGGCTCATCAAGCCCGTTTGAAATCATGGATTCCTTTTTATAAAGAAACATTGAATGATGGTAAACTTAATAATTCTATTTACAAAAGAGATTCCTCTACTCTTTATTCCATTAAAGTTGCAGATAGTATTTTCATCAGAAAAGATTATAAGGAAAAAATAATTCAATCAATTTTTGATTCGGAATTAAACGAAAAAGCAATTTATGAGTACAGCGACATGGGATTTTATTTGCTTAAAGAACTAATTGAAAAACAAACCAGAAAATCATTAGATCAATTTTTAAATGAACAATTTTATAGTCCGTTGGGTTTAAGATATACTTGTTTTAATCCGTTGAACAATTATCAAAAAGAGGAAATTATTCCAACTGAAAATGATTTGATATTTCGTAATCAATTAATACAAGGTTACGTTCATGATCCGGGAGCAGCTATGATGGGAGGAGTAGCCGGTCATGCTGGTTTATTTTCTAATGTTCGTGATTTGGCCATATTATTTCAAATGTTGCTTCAAAAAGGAGAATATGGTGGAAAACAATATTTTAAGGAATCTACAATAAAAGAATTTACAAAACAGCAATTTCCCGAGAATAAAAACAGAAGAGCTCTGGGTTTCGACAGACAACTAAACCAGCCATCAGAAAGCGGGCCATGTTGCAAAAGTGCATCACTAAAAAGTTATGGACATTCGGGATTTACCGGAACTTATTTTTGGGTTGATCCGGCTTATGATTTAATTTATATATTCCTTTCTAACAGGGTTAATCCGGATGCAAACAATTCTAAATTAGGGAAAATGAATATCAGGACAGAAATACATGAAATCATTTATAAAGCTTTAAAAAATAACATTAAATAGTTGATAATATGAGTTATAAAACAAAATCAATCCTACTATGGATTTTTGCAATTGTATTTACTTTAGGAATTGCCACATATCAAAGAATGACAGGACCTACCTATCCGAAAAAAGGAAGTATTACTATAGCAGAAAAAGAAATAAAATTCAAACTTTTACGCTCTCATAGCAGTAGTTCCGATGCTATTATCAGCATTGAAAACAAAGCAAAAATATTTGGTGGATCCATTTTATATAAAAGATATAATACTTCTGACGATTGGACTGAAGTAACAATGGCTCAAAATGGTGATAACATAGAAGGTAGCCTTCCTTCCCAACCTGCTGCAGGAAAACTAATGTACAGGGTTTTCTTAAAGTATGGAAATGAAAACTATGCACTAAATATCGAACCAACTGTTATCAGATTCAAAGGAGATGTGCCTGCTTTTATACTTATTCCTCATATTTTATTTATGTTTTTAGCCATGTTGTTTTCTACCAGAACTGGTTTGGAAGCTTTAATTAAAGGAAAACAAACCTTTAATTACGCAATGGTTACAACTATAACTTTGTTTTTGGGTGGTATAATTTTAGGCCCGATTGTACAAAAATATGCTTTTGGAGCCTACTGGACAGGTTGGCCTATTGGAAAAGATTTAACAGATAATAAAACAGCAGTAGCCTTTTTATTCTGGGTTATTGCAACCTATAAATTATTCAAAGACCGTGATAAATCTGTAATGGCTATAATTGCTATGATTATATTACTTGCTATTTATCTTATTCCTCATAGTATGTTCGGTTCTGAACTTAATTATGAAAGTGGCAAAATAAATACTTCAAAAGAATTATAAGTAATCTTTAAAAATACTTACTTTAAAAAGCAAAATGAGAATTAATCATTTTGCTTTTTTATTTTAAAAAAATATGTAATTTTGCCAATTATATTAAGATTACTCTTTATTAAAGAGTTAATTACAGGCTTGCTTATACTAAGCGTTCAAAATGAACATTAAGGCTAAGAAAGTCTGTTATTTTTTTCAGAAAAAAATCAAATTTATATAAGAAAATCTATTTAAAATGAAGAAATTAGCAGTTATAGCATTCGGTGGAAATGCATTATTAAAAGGCGACCAGGAAGGAACTATTGACGAGCAGGAAGCAAATGTTTTTGAAACCTGTTCCCGTTTACTTCAACTTCTTAAAAAAGATTATGATATTGTAATCGGACATGGAAACGGACCTCAGGTTGGAAATGTATTGTTACAACATGAAGGTGGTAAAAAATTATTCAATATCCCGGCAATGCCAATTGATTTCTGTGTTGCCGAAACACAGGGTTCTATTGGATATATGATTGAACAACAAATGCGCAATGTGTTGGAAAAAGAAAATATGGAACGTGATATTATTACCTTGATTACTCAGGTAGAAGTTGATAAAAACGATCCTGCATTCCAGAATCCTACAAAACCGGTTGGTCCTTACTATACAAGGGAAGAAGCAGACAAATACGCTGAAGCAACAGGTGCAAAATTTGCAGAAGATCCAAGAGGACGTGGCTTCCGTAAAGTAGTTGCTTCACCAAAACCAATCAAAATCAATAATATTCATTCTATCCAGAAATTGGCAAGAGACGGTCAAATTGTTATCACTGTTGGTGGTGGCGGTATTCCTGTTTTCCATGTTGAACCTAACAAATTACAAGGTATTGATGCAGTTATCGATAAAGATTTAGCATCATCATTATTGGCAACTCAGATTGGTGCTGACGAATTCTACATTTTAACCGATGTTCCTAAAGTTTGCATCAACTTCAACAAACCTGAAGAAAAACGTCTGGACAGAATCAGTATTGCTGAAGCTAAACAATACCTGGCCGAAGGTCATTTTGCTGAAGGAAGTATGGCTCCGAAAGTAAGAGCTGCCTTATATTTTGTTGAAAACGGTGGCAAAGAATGTATCATTACTACTGCTGCTGAATTAGGAAAAACTGATGGTGGAACCGTTATTTACAGTTAAAAACCATCTGAAATCTTCTGACAAAAGAAACAAATAAATTCAAAACACAATAATAATTTAAAATCATGGCTTTTAATTTAAAAAACAGAAATTTCCTGAAATTACTGGATTTTACTCCAAAGGAAATTAATTTCTTATTAGATCTTGCTGCAAGTTTAAAAACTGCAAAATACAATGGCACAGAAGAACAAAAATTAAAAGGGAAAAGTATTGCCTTAATTTTTGAAAAAGACTCTACCCGTACACGTTGTGCATTCGAAGTAGCAGCTTTTGATCAAGGTGCGCATGTTACTTATCTAGGACCTTCTGGTTCGCAGATTGGTAAAAAAGAATCAATGAAAGATACTGCCCGCGTTTTGGGTCGTATGTATGATGGTATCGAATACCGTGGTTACGGCCAGAGTATTGTTGAAGATTTAGGTAAATATGCCGGCGTTCCTGTTTGGAATGGGTTAACTACCGAATTTCACCCAACTCAGATCTTAGCTGACTTCTTAACCATTAGAGAACACACTGATAAACCTTTGAACAAAGTTGCTTTCTGTTATTTGGGCGATGCTAAAAATAATATGGGTAACTCGTTGATGGTTGGTGCTGCTAAAATGGGTATGGATTTCAGAGCTGCTGCTCCAAAAGAATGCTGGCCAACTGAAGATTTAGTTGCTAAATGCCGCGAAATTGCTAAAGAAACCGGTGCTAAAATTACGTTGACAGAAGATGTGGAAGAAGGCGTGAAAGGTGTTGATTTCTTATATACCGATGTATGGGTTTCGATGGGCGAGCCAGCTGAAGTATGGGTTGAAAGAATTAAATTACTGAAACCTTATCAGATCAACATGGACGTTGTTAAGAAAACCGGCAATCCTAATGTGAAATTCTTACACTGCTTACCAGCTTTCCACAACCGCGAAACTACTATGGGTGAAGATATTTTCCAGAAATATGGTTTGGATGGTATGGAAGTTACTGAAGACGTATTCGAATCAGCTATGTCAATTGTTTTCGACGAAGCCGAAAACCGTTTACATACCATTAAAGCTGTTATGGTGGCTACTTTAGGTGCTTAATTTCAACTTTTTTATAACAAAAAAGCCTGCAAAAATTGCAGGCTTTTTTGTTAGATACTTTATTTTTTTTTAACTACTTCTAATATATTCTTTGCCCATAAATTCACATCAAAATATTGTTTTTCAAGAATTCCATCTGATGCTCTGAAAAGCAATCTGGGTTCGGAATAATCTACTGAATTATCATAAACATAAAGTCTATCAATTACTGATGCAATTTTACAGCAGTTTGAAATCGATTTTGAAAAACGACTAATAATTTTACTTATCGGAACATCATGCCCTCCTTCCATCACTCGCAATGCAATTCTTGATGCATTTATTGAAGGATGATCTGTTCCAACAAAAAACAATCTTACGAAATATCCAGCTTCCTTAGCCCTAATTATATATTCAATCTTATCTATTGCTGATAGCACTGTTTCAAATATAATACCTTCACTATTCTTCAGACATTCTTCTCTAATCAATGAAGCTTTATTTGCAGCCTTAATAATTGCTTCCTGAGAATTCCAATCTCCAAAATCATCACGAGCTATGTTGTAAGGATTTATATAAGTACATCCTTCTATCCATTGATGTTCTAAAATTTTGCTGGTTACTGAAGTTTTACCGCTACCATTTGGACCAGCAATAATAACCAACTTAGGTTTTTCAACTATAATCATTTTCCTGATTTTAAAATTGGTTTATTTTCTATTGCTGAATTTACCATCTGTTGCAATAAATCCAAAAATTTTTTATTCGATTCCTGTGCTTTCTTTCTTACTTCAACTGCTACTTCCTTCATTAACAATTGTAATTGTTCATCAGTTGGTTCCAAATCTGAAAGAAATCTATAATCTGATTGCATATATTCTTTTTATTGATATTACAAAGATACGAGTTTTCAAATATTTATTACAAATTTTCTATTATAAAAACCAAAGAAAACAAATAGTCGAAGACGTTTTCGAATCAGCTATGTCAATTGTTTTCGACGAAGCCGAAAACCGTTTGCATACCATTAAAGCTGTTATGGTGGCTACTTTAGGTGCTTAATTTCAACTTTTTTATAACAAAAAAGCCTGCAAAAATTGCAGGCTTTTTTGTTTTATTGAATATAAAAATTGTATTTTTGTAAAAAATTACGATAATGGAAGCAATATTAATACAACCTAAAGATAAATCTGAATTTGATTTTTTAGCTACTATGCTTAAAAAATTAAAAGTAAAAACAAAAACGATTATCCTTGATGATGAAACTGATACAACAACTTATCTTATTTCCAATTCTATTAATAAAGCAATGCTCGACAAATCTATAGTTCAGGATAAAAAAGGTGAATATATTAGTATTAAGCATAATAACTTATGAGAGATTTTCTGTTTACACCCATAGCTTTTGAACAATACAACGAATGGCAAACTGAAAACAAACAGATTTTTAATAAGCTAAAAAAGCTGATAAGAGAAACTGCAAAAAATCCTTATGATGGCACAGGTAAACCGGAAGCATTAAAACATGATTACAAAGGATATTGGTCCCGTAGAATAACAGAAGAACATCGTTTGGTTTATAAAGTAGAAGATAGTTACATTAAAATAATTGCCTGCAAATTCCATTATTAATCTATTCAACAATATTCCACATAGCTGAAAACCGTTTGCATACCATTAAAGCTGTGATGGTGGCTACTTTAGGTGCTTAATTTCAACTTTATTATAAAACAAAAAAGCCTGTATCTATTTGCGGGCTTTTCTCTTAGTCGGGGCGCGACTTGAAGTCGCACTCCGACTTTTGATACTTTCTGATGATAATACTCTTATGAAGTATGCTTTTCTTTTTGATTTTTTTCTCAAAATTTCATCCTCACTCCTATTCCGTCAGGTGTATATCCCAGTTCAAAATCCAGTTTTTTAGCCTGAGTTGTTTGCCTGATTCCTTGATTGTATATTCTTACAGCTTTGGTTGTACGACTGTTATAAGCCACCGAAAAAGGTATCGAAACCAAAACAGCAAAAGTTCCCACTGCTGCCAGTGTCCAGTTTGCTTTGCCCCCACCTAAAGCGGTTCCTACCGGATAGCCTACCAAGGCTCCTCCTGCTACACCAAATATAGTTGCAACTACCATATTGGTTCTGGCTATTTTTGTTTCTCTGGCAGCTTCGAGATTTATACTAACTATCTCCCTTAGCTTTTGGGGAAGCAGAATTTTCCCCTGATACCTGAACGAATTACCCAAGCCTCTTCTTATTTCAATGCTGTCTTTTATATTTTGCGAAAACAAACTTCCGCTTATTGCTATTAAAACGATTATTATTAGGGTTCTCATTTATTTATGATTTTAATAAGTATTATAAATTTAATTATCACAATTTGCCTCATACAAATCTACAATTCGGCCAATACCATACTTCTCAAGAATTTCATATTTTACCGATTTAACAAATTCGGGGCATTTGGTTTCGTAATAAAGTTTCAAATAATAATCCAATCCTGCATATTTATATTTAATTCGATTAAATACATCACTCATCGGGCTAAAAAGAAAGCGACCGTAAGTATCATTTTCTTGAGTTATATAATAATTGTAAATATAATTGATGTTTCTTCCCGATTGTACTACTGTATATACTTCATACAGATTTATTTTACCTTCTTTTATAAGTTTTACCCAATATTTTTTTTTACTGATTTTAAACTTACTTGGTCTTAAAAATTTAGGATTACTCAATAACATGGTATGATATACTTTCTGATTATTGTTGTCATCGTAAAATTCAAATGATTTTACTTCTTCTATTTCTATTTTCTCAGTTTTTCCATCTTCGGAATATCTGAACTTAAGTTTGCTGTCGTTGCCAATAGGCTCTGAAATATAACCTTTTATCGTTTTATCATCCGTTAAAGTTATACTTCCTCTATAAAACTTTGCCATTACCATGAAAGGCAATAAAACCATTGTAAATAAAATTATTTTCTTCATATTAATATTGTTTTTAAATTATTTACTTACTGTATAAATACGGTTCAATACAAAAAAACATTGGCTTCAGCATCTTCATTGCTTTTACCCTCCCACTCTTTTGAGAAACTTAATGCTCTGTCTTTTATTACTTTTCAGCTTTGTAGTATAATTGGTTTATTATGCCTTCGGGAATTCCATACTCGTCGCGTAGAAGGTAACAACAAATTCACTTATGCATGATGATTATTCATTTCTGTATATAAATAATGATTTCTGTACTCTGTTTAGTTCATTATCGTCAACGAACCTGTCATTGTTTTTTCATTACCGCTAAAAGAAGTATAATTAACAACCCAATAATAAACTCCATCTGAAACATTTTTGTCATTATGTTTACCGTTCCACTCAATATTCAAATTATCAGTTTCATAAATCAAATTACCCCAACGATTATAAATCAATGTATTCATTTTTTTGATCTTCTTTGTTTTGATTGGTGTAAAAACATCATTAATTCCATCATCATTTGGTGTAATAATATTGGGCATTTCCAAAAGAGCTTCACAATCTTCTATAATAATATTTATGCTATCAGAACTGCTACAATTGTTAATCGTTGCCATTACCCAATACAAGCCTTGCAAGGTAACATTATAAGTTGGATTAGTTGAATTATCCTGCCACATATAAGTGGCATTTGCAGTTGTGGCATTTAAAATAAAAGAAGTGTATTTACAAATAGTTGTATCACTGCCTAAATCAAATATTGGTAATGATTTTACA
The DNA here is from genome assembly GCA_903936865.1 of uncultured Bacteroidales bacterium. Lineage (GTDB taxonomy): Bacteria > Bacteroidota > Bacteroidia > Bacteroidales > JACABE01 > JACABE01. The sequence continues at coordinate 12,933 of CAIZXK010000166.1, forward strand.
TTTAAATTTGTTGTAATAATACTATCACAGCCTAAAAATGTTGTTAATGTGTCAAAATAAATTCCTGATATTGTATAATTATGTATTCCAACCGTAAATATTTCTCCTTGACAAATTACTGGATTTAATAAAGTTTGTTTTATAGGATTTACTATTAAATGAGTTGTAACGATACTATCGCAACCTAAAAATGTTGCTAATGTATCACTATAAGTGCCTCCAACTGTATAATAATGCGTTCCTACCATAACAGAATCGCCTTGACATATTGTAAAATTTTGATTTGTAAATTTTACTGGTGCAATTTGAATTGTTTTAAATATAGTATCTATACAGTTGACTCCAGATAATATCAACCCAACAGTATAAGTTCCAGCATTTAGATAGGTATGATTTGTAATTAATCCAGTACCAGTTGTGCCATCACCAAATAACCATTGATAGTTGGTTATATTAAAGTATGATTGTGTTGTAAAAGTAGTGGGCTGCCCAATACAAGTTCCATTAACTATAAAATTAAATAATTGTAGATTTTTCATACTAAAACCTGTTGAATAGCCAAAAGATTCATAATCATCACTAAAACCATAAACAGTAGCGAGAAAACCATATGGTGAGATGATACGATGGTTGCCAGTAAGAATCCATTTTCTCGCATAAGAATATAATGGATTATTACTTACTGGTGTAAAACTTATTGGGAATCCACCTAAGGTTAGGGAAGTTGTATGAGCAGTTAGTGTAACTATATTTACATAA